>JAYVEA010000062.1:0-5813 GCA_043749085.1 Chitinophagales bacterium | reverse complement strand
CTTCTGTGATCTGTTCATTTTCATGTGAATGCCAGGGCACCGTAAAGCCATCTTCAAATTCCATTTTGGCAATCATTATTTTCTCTCCATGAATGAATTGTCTTTTCATTTTCGGATTGACTTGTTCTGCCGGGATATTGTTCCAATTAATTTTTTCCATATTTTATTTTATTTAGGTTGATGTACAAATAAATTTGGGCAAGTATAAAACATTTCTCTCACTGCTGTTCTGAGTTACAAACTACGGACAGCAGGATTTTTTTTTAAACATACTAAGGATATCAAGGATGACAACAACAAATTTGATTGTTGGTGACGCTACGCTAAAACAAACAATAGCAGCAATTAATATTTCTCTTTTATGATAGAGAAACTAAAATAAAGTAAGTGTGATGTAATAATCTGTTTGGCTCTCGGCATCTCCTTCTTTTCTATATGCCCGTGCATTTATATTAAATTTTTTTAAGCCAACCGGGTTTCTTAAGTAATTCAGCAATTCTATTTCGGGGATAACAGGATTTACATAAGAGGAAATAAATCCATTTTCATTCCTTGGCTTGAGTCTATCTTCAAAACCTCCGGAAGGTCCTCCGGATTTTTCATCAGAATTTCCCCATTTTTTTGTTGTGCAATCATATCTTTTTAAAGAGCTGCTGCCAGGTGAAGGATTAAACGATCCGAGCCAAAAACTTAGTTGCGTAAAGTGCGTTGCATTGGTTAGCGGCACAGGCGAAATATCATCCAGGTCTGCTTTATTTTTTACCAACGGCACCGGTTTAAAATCCTCATCTGCCTTGTTATATTTATAAATAGTAATCATATCTGTTACCATATAATCCGATGTGCTTCCATTACCTTCTGATGAACGGGTTAAAATTAATTTTTTGTCTTCGCATATACTGTAGTCCTTTGATGTAAATGAATATTTTACCGGCGAATTTTTATTACCTATTGGTTCTGCAACAAAAAACTTAAATGCAATCTGCACATGGCATCGTTAACAGCTGTAAAACTGGATGCTGATTTAAAAGGTTATTATGAAAGAAAAGTTGCAGAAGGAAAAAACAAAATGAGTATATTAAATGCTGTAAAAAATAAATTGTTAGCAAGAGTGATTGCGGTTGTTAATAAGCAAGAGGAATATGTGAAAATGTCAGCTTAAAATAGTTTTGTTTTTGTCATAGAAATCGGCGGCTCTCACTGGGGGCGGTTAATGAAGGAAGACCCACCGGTTAAATGCCCGCCTAAAAATCTATTCCGTTATTGTCCCTGTTTAACTTCCAACACATAATTCGGAATTAATCCATGAGCTTCTTTATGGGTTTTAATGACGGCACTGGAATCCGGTGCTTCAGAAAGGCACATAACCACTCCATCTTTTTCATTTACCCAGTAATTGATAAAATTCACTCCATATTTTTTTTGAACAGCAAGATCTTTTTGATGTGCCGCTGCCACATCACTTGCCTTTACATTACCCGAACCAAGTTCGTGTACATCGAGAAATAAATTCTTTCCTCCATTTACTGCTGCTTCGGTTCCTTCTGTCACGAGGTAGATATGATCTGGCAATAATCCATGTGCTTCAGCATGCGTTTTTATAATGGATCCGGTGTCAGTGGCTGATGACAGGCAATACACGATTCCTCTTGCTGTATCCACCCAGTATCTGATAAATTGTACACCATATTTCCCTTCCACAGCCAGGTCTTTGGTATGTGCTCCTGCAACACCTTCATAAGTTATTTTACCTGGCCCGAGATGATGAACATCTATAAAAAGATGTTTATCTGCCCGATTACTGTTTGATGAATTGTATTTTTTAAATGAGGCTGCATTACTATTTTCTTTTTGAGCATATAAAGGACAATACATAACCCCTAATGCGGAAAATAAAGTAATGGAAAAAAAAAGTTTCATGATAAAAGATTTGAAAAGTGATTAAATAAAATTCAGGTAAAACTACACACTGATAAATTTGAAGACGGCAACATTTAGTTCAAATGCTGGTAATTTTAATTCAAATCTGCTAAATATCTAAACTGGAATTGTTACCCGAATTTGACAGGTAAATAATCAGAAGGTAAATGGCCATATCTTTTTTGAAAACATTTAGAAAAATAGGACGGGCTGCTAAAGCCTGTTTCAAAGGCAATTTCTGAAACGTTGCCGGTATTTTTATTCAATAATATTAAAGCCTCGTTTAACCGGTATTCCTTAATAAAAGTATTGGGGGATTTACCTGTGAGTAAGATTATTTTACGATACAATCGAGATTTGCTGCACCCCACAGGTTTGCTAAAATCATCCACTTTTAAATTTGTATTGCTCCAGTTGGATTCTGTGTAATCCATTAAAAGGGTTAGAAATTTTTCATCTGTTTGCGTAAGAGAACATAAGCTTTCTCCTTCACTTAAAGCATTTGAATTTTCGCTATTGTATAATTCTTTAACTTCTGATGAAACTATAATTTCGCCTTTAATGATCTCACACATCCGTTCAGCTAATTTTATAGTGTCCTCAAAAATTAATTTCTTTTCAGTTACCGGCACCCCGGCACTCAACCCTATTTTTAAAATGATTTTATCATTATTTATATCATTCCTGAATTCTTTTAACAACGATTGAATATCAAAAGCAGCATGCACGGCATTTGAAACCGATTTAAAAGAAACTAAAAAATGGTTTTCAGTTTGTTTAACCGGGTTCCCCTCATAAACATTCACCAGGTTAAGAATAGCATTATTGTAATTATGTAATGAAGATTTAAAATGAGCAGTTTCATTTTGTTTCAGCGATAATCGTTTTAAAGTGATAACCATTATTGTTCTGAAAGCAGGGTCATTAATAATATTTAATACTGTGTTTTTTGCTTTTTCAGGATCTTCAATTCTGCCTAAAAATGATTCAACTATGCTGGCTTCTACTTCTATTATACTGTTCGGTACCTGGCCATGAGCCTTGTTGTGCATTTTTTGAATGGTCTTCACATCAGGTGCTTCAATTAAACAGAATGCAGTTTTTCTTTTTTCATCAAACCAATAAGTTAATCCTCTACAACCAAATTGATCCTGTATTTTTAAATCTTCCTGGTGTAATTGTGCCACATTCTCTGCTGTAACCGTTTCAGAAACATCATGACGGTCCATATAAATTGGCATACAAATAATTTTTAAATGTTTTACTCAAATGGCTTACGGCAACTCCCATTCCTGTGGTCTCTTTCAGTTGCATACTATGCGGCTGGCATTAATTGGATTTCCTCATCTATAATCACAGACTACGGCGGCAGTACTTTATTTTTTATAACATACTAAGAATAGCAGTAGAGAGGCTGGCTTACGAAAAGCTTAGGAATACCTACGCTGGCTGAATTCAGTACTTTCTTTATTAGTTGTAATTTATAAGTCCGTAGTCACAGACTACGGACAGCAGGAATTTATTTTTCTAAACATACTACGGTAGCACGAGACCCGCCCAGGTCATAGAAATCCTTACACAGTTTCAGTTGCCATAGAAAGCGGTGCACGGGTAACAACGCTAATATCTTCTAAAATATCAAACTGCTTAATGCTGAAATCGCTCAACGCCGGATTACTTAATATAGCAGAAACTATTGGTGATGCCTTAAACTGCTCCACAGCGTCTTCATTTTCAAAAAGATAAATACCCCCGGCTTCACTATCTTTTTCATTCATCAGCCAGACTTTCCATTGCAAGCCTGGTACTTTAGAAACGTCATTCGCCATTGCAGAAACAGCATTTTCATAATCATTTCTGGAGACATTGAACTTAAAGTTCACTTGAAGGATTTGTTGTGACATGTTTTAAAAGTTTTGGTTAAAAAAATAATATCAAGGGAAAAAGATTAAAGGAAATGCGGAGGATATTTGGTTTAAGTAATAAACAGTAAGGTACAGTATTTTTTCATTTATCGGTTGCCTTGCAAAATATTAAACTCAGGACAGCGGTTTTCTTATTATTTAAACATACTACGGATATCCCCTTTGCTTGGCGCAAGTATGCAGCTTAGCTTTTCAAATTATTTTTCGTCCCTGGTTCATATCTGCTTTGTAATACACGAAGCTAAAAAACTAATCTTTATCATTTATTTGCATGTCTATCCTGTTGTTGATGCACCTCACACACAAGTGCTATTTGAACGGCGAAAAGAGATTGGGAACACCTACGCTGGCTGAATATTATAACTTTAGCGTAATGTATGCTTTTATAAGTTCCAGTTACAAACGAGCACTAGTTGCGGGCTCTCCAGATTTATGATTTTGATCAGGGAAAACTGATTTGTAATATCGTGGATCGATTGTTGCAATTTAAGGAAGCAGTTATTATTGCCTTAAAGTTTAAAACAACCGGAATTATTCCGCCTCACCTGGCACTCCTTGTAAATATCCACAACACCGTATCCCTGCGGTTGCTGATGGCCGGCGATACACTCAAACAGGCAATACAACCTATAAGGTACAGTGTAATAAAATCAAAATTATTCACCATTAAAATCATCGTATGAAACGTAGAAAGGAATTATTATTACCAACCATAGCATTGCTATTTGTTGTATTATCAGGAGGATGTAAAAAAGAAATAAGTAGCAGTATTTTAACTCCTGATAAATCTTCAGTTGTACTTAGTACCTCACAGACACCATTACAAACACAGTCGCAAATTGCAGGAGTAGATCTTGGAGTTGCGGGCAATTTTGTGATTCTGTCAAAATCAGGAATTACAGATGTGTATAAATCAACTATTACAGGTGATGTCGGATCAAGCCCCATTACCGGTGCAGCAATTCTTGTAACCTGTGCAGAAGTAACAGGAACAATCTATTCTGTTGATGCTGCCGGTCCTCTTCCATGCACAGTTAACAATGCTACCAGATTAACAACAGCCGTAGGCGATATGCAAACTGCTTACACCGATGCAGCCGGACGTTCCAACCCTGATTTTCTTAATTTAGGCGCCGGAGATATTGGAGGGAAAACCCTTACTCCCGGGTTATATAAATGGACAAGTGCTGTTATCATTCCAACAGATGTAACTATTTCAGGCGGACCAACCGATGTATGGATCTTCCAGATTTCCGGAACATTGAATATGAGTTCTGCTGTTAGATTTACATTGGCCGGAGGTGCACAGGCAAAGAATATTTTCTGGCAGGCAGCTGGTGCTGTTACATTAGGAACAACAAGTCATTTTGAAGGAAACATCCTGGGTCAAACTGGTATCAATATGCAAACAGGCGCAACCATCAACGGAAGAATGCTGGCACAAACTGCAGTAACCCTTCAAATGAATACGGTTACACAGCCACAATAAATTATCAGCAATTAAAGTAGTAAAAGAGGCTGCCGAAGGGTAAGCTTCTTTTTTGTTGCTCAAAGTTTTCTTACATCAGTTTTTTTATATACTGCACAAGATTATTTCGGTTACATTTTTTTGATCATTATTCTTTAGTTGTTCTATATCTAGTGAGAGGGAATAACATTGGACTATAGTTTTTATCTGAAAAGGTATAATAATTTATATCTAATAAAAATGAGAAGATCCAGTTAAGAGTTGATATATTTTCTTTATTTTCACCGCATGTCTGTTCTTGTTTAAATTACTACTCCACCATTTGTCAAAAACATTTTATCAACTTTAAATCACTTTACAATGTCACAAAAGATTCTTGTTACAAATTACAATTATAACGTTAGTCTAGAAGAGTATCAACAAATGACTTCTCAGCTTGCTCAGGCATTTGCAGAAGTCCCTGGATGTCTTTGGAAGATATGGCTTGTTGATGATGAAAG
>JAYVEA010000061.1:0-5818 GCA_043749085.1 Chitinophagales bacterium | reverse complement strand
GCAGCACAAGAAATGAAGATTTTATTGAGCATCTTTTTGTAGCATCCACACATCATACTTTATTATTTTTTACAGAGAAGGGAAGATGCTTCTGGCTTAAGGTGTATGAAATTACTGAAGGCGATAAGCAAAGCAAAGGAAGAGCCATCCAAAACTTAATGCAGATACCTCCTGATGATAAAGTGAGAGCAATCATAGATATAAAAGATCTGCAGAATGAAGAATACATCAACAATCATTTTATTATTTTGTGTACCAAAAACGGTATCATAAAGAAAACAAAGGTTGCAGATTTTTCAAGACCAAGACAGAACGGTATCAATGCAATTACTGTTAACGAAGGTGATCAGCTTATCCATGCATGTTTAACCGATGGTAAAAAAGAGATTATGATGGCAGTGAAAAGCGGCCGTGCAATTCGTTTCCATGAAAGTAAAGTACGGCCTACAGGGCGTGGTGCAATTGGTGTTGGAGGTATTGAAGTAAATTCACAAAATGATGAAGTTGTTGGTATGATCTGCGTAGATAAAGATGAATCTTCAACATCGGTATTAGTGGTAAGTGGTAAAGGCTTTGGTAAGCGCACAGCAGTAGATGAATATAGATTTACAAACCGTGGGGGCAAAGGAGTAAAAACAATTAATATTACAGATAAAACAGGACCGCTTATCGGGTTGCTGGATGTTACCGAAAAAGAAGATCTGATGATAACCTGTAGATCCGGCGTTACAATAAGAACCTCGATAGCTGATATACGGGAAGCCGGCAGGGCAACACAGGGAGTTAAACTAATAAGGCTTGATGATGGCGATGAAATAGCTGCAATTACAAAGCTTAATGAACATGAAGGTGATGATGAATTAATAGAGACTGTTACAGGCGATCCAATTCATGTTGTATCTGTAGGAGCAGATACAACTATTATCACAGAAGATACATCTATTGATAAACCAACTGATACTGATGAAACTCCAGGCAATGATATACCTGCATAGAATGAATAATTAATTAAACACACATAGAAATAAATTAAGCAGTATGAAAAAAATACTTTTAACCGGTACACTCTTAATTATGCTATCGGCTTTGTTTGCACAGGATGCGAAGAAAATAAAGACATACCTCGATGCAAAACAATACGATAAAGCAAAAGCTGAAGTAGATGCCGCTATTTCAAAAAACCCTAATGATCTTATGGCACTCTATTATAAGTCAAAGGTGTATGTGGCACTCGCTTCTGATCCTCAATTTAAAATTTCGGTTCCTGATGCAAGAGAACAGGCTTTCGAAGCTTTTAAAAGAGCAATGGATAATGATAAAGATAATAAAGTGCTGCTTATAGCTGTTCAGGATCAATACAGACCGATATTTGATCTGTATGGCGGGTATTATGACGCAGGTGCAGCGGCTTTTAACGCCGGAACTTCCAGTGGAAATAAAGCTGATTTTGACCAGGCGCTAACAATGTTTAAAAACTCTGACAGAGTAGGCAGGTACATTTATTCAAAAAAATGGGCCTTGTCAGAAATTGATACGCAATTGGTTTTAACTATGGGCAAAGCAGCAATAAATGCAGGCAAAAAAGAAGAGGCGGCTGCTTACTTAAAAACATTAGCAGATGCAAACATCTCAGGTACTGTTAATGATAAAACCAGTTATCTATTACCCTACCAATGGCTTAGCTTTTATTATAAAGAAAAGAAAGATGATGCTAATTTTCTAAAGTATATAGCGCTTGGAAAAAGGAATTTTCCAAAAGACGATTATTTCGATGCACTAATGCTGGATTATTACAGGGATAAAAAAGATTATGATGCATTATTTAAAAAATATGATGAGGTAATTGCTGCATATCCTGACAGCATTCAATATCATTTTAATTATGCCAACGAAGCTTTTATCTATGTTTATAACAGCGATGCCGGAACCAAGATCAATAATAAAGAAGGGTTGTTAAAAAATGTGGGGATTGAATTGCAAAAAGCTTTGGCAGCAAAGCCGAATGATGTAAACACCAACTGGCTAACAAGTCAATATTATTATAATACCGGTATAGACGTTAAAGAAATGGCGAGTGCTATAAAGAGTACCAAGCCCGAAGATGTAAAAAGGAAAGCTGATCTTAATGCACAGGCAAAAGATATTTTTAATAAGGCCATCCCATATGCTCAAAAAGCATTATCTGCACTTGAAAGCAGCAATAAAAAATCCGATAAGTCAAAATATAAATCTATTGTTGACCTGATGCAAAGAATATATACCAGTTTAAACCAGGCAGATAAAGTAAAGCTATACCAGGCAAAATACGATACTGCGGATGCTAAATTTGTAAACTGATTTTGATATAATGTTTGGATAACCCGGAATAATATTCCGGGTTTTTTATTTATAATAATTTATGGTAGCATTTTTGTAAATGATTATATAAATACACTTATATGCAAATAGATAAATCTACGGAGAATGGTCTTTCAATTATGTTGTGGATAGTAATGGTATTAACAGGTGGTTGTATTGCCGGTTTATTTTTTGCCGGGTAGTGCATGAGAATACAGCTTATTTAGTTAGAATTACTATGCTTATAAAATAAATAAACGATAGAACCGTTATTAATATTCATGTGTTCATAAAAGTATGATTAGATAAAGCAGCCCTTCCAAAAGAGGGGTTTCTTTATTTTAGCCCGGTTATGAAAGATTGGTAAGGTTTTTGAAAAACATAAAGCTAAATATTTTTTATGTCTGACCGGTATTCAAATATGAGCGATGCCCAGTATATTTTTTGGGCCTCTTTAATAATACTAATAGGAGGGTTTGTCTTTCTTTATTTTACCACATTCAATTAATGGGTTAAAAATATTACTATACCTGCATACTAAAAATTTACCCGCTTACGTTTTTTATTTGTCTGCGTTATGAACAGGCGACAAAACACCTAAGCCTTCTAAATGGAGGCTTTTTTATTTAACCAATTGCGTATTTAGATGATATTTAAATAACATCCCGGCAGACGGACTAATATACCCATTAAACAAATTATATATTCTTTTAAATGATATTCGTAAACTGCTTTTTATAGGTATAGGTTTATCAGCAATGAAGCTCTTTATTATCATTTTCTTTATAATATTGATAGGAGGTATTATATTATTATTCTAAAGCCACATATATATTATTGTAGCAACTGCTAGAAAGGAAATTATAGCAACAAATATGATTGTATAATCTTTAAAGTGTTTTTCAGGCATCCACTAATTTAAGTATTTTTTTATTACCCGATACGATAAAAAACCGTGAAATTTTTAAAGGATTGACTTTGTCCTCTTTGTTGAATAAAGAAAAAATATGAAGCCTGAAAGCATCCCAATATTAATCAGGCTAATACGTTATAGGGTTTGATTTTCCTAAGATGCCTTAACATTCTAATCAAGCCTTCCGAAAGGAGGGCTTTTTTATTATATTGCAGTATGCCAAAACATCGCCGTAGAAATTCATCTAAATTAGATTGGAGAGATAGTTATCCCGAAATGATATTTTTAATGAAGGTTACTATCTGATTGCTTCTAGCTGTTATTCTTGCCTTAATTATTTTTATGCCATAATCTTCGCTACAATCTCATGCCCGACAGCCAACTAAGGGATGTATAATAAAGAAGCCTGCTTAAAAAAGCAGGCCGTTTTTTGTTTAAAAACTTATCAATCTGAAAAGACCGAGAAGCTTTCCCAATATATCAAATATGTAGACAGTAATATGCTCAATTACTTTGCCACTACATTTAAATTTAAACTATAAAGCCTTTGCAGGTATTAAATAACCGTTTACCACTAGTTATATCAAAATAAATAATCCGATTATCAGGATTGCCAACAGAATTAAAATCAAATAAAACACTCTATTAATAGGGGATTCAGGCATAGCTCATCATTGCCTCAAATAGATTGCCAACAGTTAAAAGAACTGTATATAAATATAGTTCCAGTTGTCAAAATTGACAAAATGATAAGGATAATAATCTCAACCTGTCGGCTTTTCTTAGACATTCCATATAATGTAAGTGTTTTCGTGTCCGCTACGATAAAAAACCAGTGACGTGGCTTTTATTTTTCTTCTCAAAGCCTTGTGTGGAGTACTTAACCTAAGAATTACATTATCAGCGTATACCAGATACCATAGTTGTTGTTTTTAAAAAAACTGTTCAAAAAAATTTGCCATAAGGGAGACTATAAGACAATATTATTTTTAAAGTGACGGGTTTTGTGGCGGAGAAAATTTTTAAGTTTTATTGAAAAAATTTTGTAGATGAAAGGGGTAGGGCTGGCAGAAAATAAAATCTCTTAGAGCGAAGCGAAATCCGCCTTTAGGATTTCTCAATTACTTTTTTAATAAATGTCTTTCCCTTATCAGTTATAGAATATGCCGCTTTTCTTGACCCTGTTGAATAGGTGTATGATCTAAGTATAACCAATCCGTTTATAATTAATTCAATTGCTAACCCATGAGTGGATGGATTGCAAGGCTCTTTACCATCCAATTCTCTTTGGTAACATTCCTGTAAAAGCTCATTCATCCCTTTAGTTAGTAATGGTTGCATCCCTCAAAAACGTTTTGGTAAAAAAATATTTTAACTGGGGATGGCCTATGCAGTAGCTATTGGAAAACGTAAATATACTATTTAATTACCGTAATTTTACTGTGGAGATGTTTTACTCATTAATCAATGGTTTTTAGCTTTTTGGTTAAAACCACTTTTACTTCTATGCTAAGTTTACCAGCATCACTACTTCAAAAAATGTAATGTCCGAGGGAGTATATTTTTCATGCGTTTCTTTTCATAATAATGCCAGGCATAATCAATATCGGGATTTGCTTAATTGGATCGATAGGGGATTCACTTATTGATGAACATATTAATTTTCTCCATGTCTTTCTATCAATTGTTTTAATTTCTTCTCCATTCGCAATTACCTTAAATTCAAAATGCAAAAAAGCTCTTGTGGCGGAGTACTTAACATAAGAATTTCTTATCGGAGGAATGGCAAATTGCCTTATGGCTGTTAAGCTGAATTAGGATTTTGTGTGTTGGCTGAATTATCAATAACGGTCCAAAATGTTTTATACCGGTATATCCGTTACCAAACATTTTAATTGCCCGTATTTTATATCGAGCAAATCAGTTACTCCCGGAGTGATACCATTTAAAATATAATTAGCGCTGGGATAAGTGTTATTATCGTCTGCCTGCTCTATTGGAGCCCACCTTCTCAATAGGCATGCAGTACTTCCTTCCGCAAGTGGTTTATAGTCTTTAATATTTACCAGCTCCCATCGCTGCCCCAGGTAAGATTTATATTCCTGGTGCAATTGATTGGCAACATCAATATTTTTTAATCGGAACCAGCAGTTATACCACTGCCCATTGCGCATGATAGCAAGGCGCTGCCAATAAAATCTTTTAAGCAATCCTTTGCCTACAATGAAGCCTGTGCTGTGTGTTATCTTTTCATCTGAGTAAGAAAGTATAGGATCATTTTCTCCGCCATCTTTATAATTTACTGAAAACATAAATGGAAATGTTGTATAGGTTGTACCATCAAACTTCCAACCTCCAACACCACTGATATTGCCTTTATAATATGCGCTCTTAGGGGCGAATGTATTATCAGCAGCAGAGGCTGATGTATTGCTTATATTTTCAGGAATAAGGCAAGGTATCTGCGGAGCTATGCCGGTAATGCTTTTCCATTGTTCCGCATCATAATGCATAAGTGGAGAAAAGAAACGGTTCTCAATCTGCTTCTTGCCGGTTTTAAACCTGTCA
>JAYVEA010000060.1:0-5826 GCA_043749085.1 Chitinophagales bacterium | reverse complement strand
AGGTTTTTCTAAACCCCAATTATATGTTTCATTACTAAATGTAACATCGCCATTATTATGGTAGGCATAGTTATGGATTTTTACCTGCGGAATTTGCTCCAATAAATAATCTTTACTTGCTATGCTAAATGATTGCTGTCGAAACGCAATAAAATCATGATCAGTTATATCTTTAGGAAATCCATTGGTAATGATAATATCACGAAAACCATCATTATCAAAATCCTGCACTACAGGCGTCCAGCTCCAATCCGTTTCTGCAATTCCGGAAAAGAAACCTACATCGCTAAATATAGGATCACCGATGGAATCGTTTTGATTTATTCTCGGCCCTTGATTTAATTGTAAAGTATTACGAACATATTGATATTGATAGCCGAAATAATCATTATTCTGATAAGTTTGATAACTGTTGGAACCCAGCATCATTTTTTTACGATAATTATCCTGCGGATTCATATCAAGTTCTATCACATCAGACAAGCCATCATTATTAATATCAATAACATCCTGTCCCATTCCATTGGCAGAGGTATGTTTAAAATATGTTGATGCCTTATCAGTAAAAGTGCCGTCGTGATTATTTATATAAAGCAGATCATTTGAATTAAAATCGTTGGTTACAAATATATCTTTCCATCCATCTTTATTAAAATCAGCAATGTTAACCCCATGTCCATATCCCTCAATGGTTACACCAGCCTGCATGGTAACATTGGTAAATACCGGGTGATGTAAAGTATCATTCCAATCATTTCGATACAACCTGCCCGTGCTTGGAAAAGTGCCGTTTGCAATTATTGGGCGGAAAATGGAGGGATTATTTGATTTTAAAATTTCATTTACGGTAAGATACATATCAAGATCACCATCATTATCATAATCAAAAAATGCTGCCATTGTTGAATGCGTTGTATCATTTAACCCATATTCAGCAGCCATTTCTTTAAAATGAGGAACTCCACTTTTATCATTCCCTTGATTAATATATAAAAGATTTTGCCTTTTATTCGGGTCCTTTTCCATTGTTACACAAACGTACATGTCCTGCCAGCCATCATTATTTATATCAACTACCGCAACTCCGCGGCACCATTTCCCTGCACCTTCTACTCCTGCTTCTTTCGATATGTCCTGAAATTTAAGTTTGCCTTTATTCAAATACAATTTATTAGAAACCCGATTCCCTGTAAAATAAATATCCTGTAAGCCATCATTATTAAAATCTCCAATACCCACGCCACCACCATTATAAATATTGGTTACATCAATCGGATTGAGTGTATCGTTCTCAACTATTTTGTTATTAAAATGAATACCACTTCTTTCTGATGAAATAAGTTGAAATAAAGAAGTTTTGGTTTTACATGACTGTATAAAAAAAGTAAAAAAAGATACCAAATAAAAAAACCTGAAATTAATTTTCATACCTATTATGCAAAAAAATAAAACTAATTAAAAGAGGTAGAGAAAATCTCTACCTCTTTCATAAAAAATTTATTTGTTTAATTATTAATAACCCGGGTTTTGTTTTAATTTTCCAGCCAGGTTATCAATTTCTCTTTGTGGTATAGGGAAATATTCATTTTTACCCGCTACAAAATTTGCATTTGATTTTAATGGCCTTGCAGCTTTTTCCCTGCTGATGTAAGTATTTATTACCTGCGCTGCAATACCATATCTTACCAGATCGAAGAAACGATGACCTTCCATTGCCAGTTCTAATCTTCTCTCAAACTGTACAGCTTTCATAGCATTCGCTGCTGTAAATGTAGCAGCTGTATATAAACCGATCTTATAATTATCAGCAGGAGTAGTTTGTGTATTATAAGTAGCCGTTGGAGCATCATAAGTACTGTTAAGATAAACCCATCCTGTGGGATCGGCAGCCCTGCTGCGAACCATATTAACATAACCCATAGCAGCTGGGATATCACCTGTTTGAACAGCACATTCTGCTGCCCATAATATTACATCTGCGAATCGTATAATATTCACATTATTGGCAACTAACTCTGTGGGTCCCCAATACGCACTACCCACATCAGTAAATTGCCCGGTTTGAGACTTAGCATATACATTTTTCTTAGGACTAAAATGACCGTCATTAACCGGGTTCCTTATCCAGCTATCTCCCTGGTGTGGTCCCCAATCTAAATATGGCACAGGTTTTCTACCCAATGTCAGGTCAATCCTGGGATCCAAAGTACCTACATATGGCGTGGTAGGATCACTTACTTTTAAACCGGTTGCATACGACTCATCAAGCAGAGGAAGTCCGTTGGCATCAGTTTTATATGCATTAGCAAGGTCTTGTGAAGGATTATAAAAGCCACAGCAGGCGCCAGGTCCACCATTATATGGAAAGTTTAAAATATCACCATAATTACCATTAGGATCACCACCCCAATCTACAGAAGAACCGTCCTGCACAGAAGTTTGTGCTGCAAAAATTGACTCGGAGCTATTTTTTTGAGCAGGATTAAAGTTTGAATAAAGGTGTGGCATTAAGGCATACTTCGTACCTTTTGCTGTTTTACCATTTGCAATAATGTCTTTTAATATAGGATATGCATCAGTAAATTTTTTCTGAAACATATAGGCCTTTGCCAGCATTGCCTTTGCTGCTGATTTATTTGCTCTTCCGGCTTCACTCCATGTTTCCGGTAAATTATCAACTGCGAATTTTAAGTCAGCTTCTATCTTAGGCCAGATATCTACTGTATTGGTAACATCAGTATTTTGAGGAGATATGGTTTCATCAACATAAGGTATATTTCCGAATACCTTTTTTAATTCCATGTGAAAGTGTGCTCTTAAAAAGCGAGCCTGTGCTGTTATAGTAGCTTGCTCAGCTGCGGAAATTCCCGTGGCTATTTTTAATGTGTTTATAACATCATTTGAGCGCTGTATTCCTGCATAACATACATTCCATTTTTGTGGTATTGCCCCATTAGTGGGAGTTAATGATACAAAATCCTCAAAGGGAGCAACATCAGCCACATCACTGGGATCAGATCCTTTATAAGCATCATCACTTGCAACTCCACCATAGGTCCAGTTGGATGCACCTGATGCAAAACCATCACCTGACGCTCCTTCTCCATCAACCAAAGAATAAGCACCAATCAATAACCCCTGAACACCTTTGCTGGTTGCAAGTATTTGTGGATTTAAGGTTCCCAAAGGGGGTTTATCCAAAAAATTCTTTTTACATGCAGCAAGTACCACTATAAGTGCCAGAATTGCTGAAATTAAAAATATATACTTTGACTTTTTCATATTAAATGATTATTAAAATTAAAAATTAAGATTAACCCCAACAAGGAATGCACGTGTATGAGGATAATTCCCCTGATCTATACCAAAACCTACGGTGTTATTAATATCACTGCTTTGTAATTCCGGATCCAATCCGGTATACTTGGTAATAGTAAATAAGTTGACTGCCTGCACATAAATCCGCAAACGTTCTATGTGGAATCTTGAAAGTACATTAGCAGGAACTGTATAACCAAGTTGCATTTGTTTATTACGCAAATAAGAGCCTTTACTTATAAAGTAACTATTGGCTACGTTGTCTGTACTAAAACCACCTTTTGTACGTAATATTGGTATAGTAGTGTTGGTATTGCTTGTGGTGAATGAATTAAGAGCTACTTCTCTCCTGATGGCCCCTTTAAAAAAATCAGGGAAATCAGTGAAATATTTTGTTTGGTTAAAAATATCATTTCCCTTTGATCCGAAGAAAAAAGTTGAGAAATCAAAGTTTTTATAGTTTACTGCAAGATTCAATCCGTAAGTAAAATCAGGGTTAGGATCACCAAGATAGGTGCGGTCATCTGCATCTATCTTTCCATCACCATTAGTATCCTGGTATTTGAATACTCCAGGTTGAGCGTCATTTTGTTTTGGAGACTTAGCAACATCAGCAGCATCCTGAAAAAGACCCAATACCTTGTATCCAAAGAAAGCTCCTACGGGATGCCCCACCTCATTACGGGTAGGTCTAACATTTCTTATTTGTGGACCATCGAAATAGGGAAGGCCGGGTATGCTAACAATCTTATTGTTGTAAGAAGTAAAGGTACCGGTAACATCAAATTTAAAATCCCTGGCTATTGTGGTATGATAGGTAATATTACCATCTATACCTGTATTTTGCATATCTCCAATATTAACTTTTGGAAGATTAGCATCACCAACAAATATCCTGTCAAACTGAGTTCCTGAAGCAGTGAATAGTAATCCGTTAACTTTCTTTTTATACCAATCAATAGAAAAATCAATTTTATTCTTTAATATGGTTGCATCAATTCCCACATTCGTTATTATATCACCTTCAAAAGTTGTTAGAGGGTTTCCAATATTGCTCCTGAAAAATCCTGCTGTTGGCGAATTACTACTTCCGGTAATATCATAAAAGGAACGTCCTGCTGAGGAACTATAAAGATCAAGAGGATTGGTAGAATTAACATTACTTGTAGAACCCAATTTACCCCAGCTATAACGCAATTTTAGATCATTAATAAAAGGTACGCTTTTAAGAAAGTTTTCTTCAGAAACTCTCCAAGCTGCAGAAACTGCTGGAAAATATCCATACCGCACACTATCTGCAAATACTGAAGCACCATCTCTGCGTATACTTCCGTTTATAAGATATTTTCCCTTATATCCATATTCCAACCGAGCAAATTGTGACCATAAAGAACTTTGATATGCAAAACCACTATTTGATTGGCCACCTGGTGAACCTGCATTTAAAATTCTGAAGTTGGGATCTTCGGAAAAATAATTACTCCTGCCTGCATTTAAACCCCGACCATTACTTTGTACAGCTTCTGTACCAAGAAGAACATTTACGGAATGATCACCAAAAGTATTGCGATACGTTAATGTGTTGGTATATGTCCAGTTATTATTATACCCTCCTCCTTCACCAAATGAATTAGCCCCGGTATTTCCTTCCGCATTTTCATATCCAACAAAATTAAAATTATAAAAATAATAATTGTCAACGCTTCCACCAAAACTGGTACGTGCAGTAAAATGCTTTAGGAAATCAACTTCGGCATATACATTTCCGTTAATATCCCAATTGTTATTGTGATTGTCCTTAGTACGGAAAATATCAGCATAAGGATTACGTGAGTTACCCAGATCCTGCGATTTAGTACCTGCAAAATTTCCCATTATATCGTATACCGGGATGATTGGGTCTTCACGAAAAGCAGTGGTGAAAGGGCTGCCCTCACTTTGATTACCAAAAATTGGATTGGTTTTATAAAATACAAAAGCATTTTCTCCAACACGTATCTTATCATTAATATTAAACTGGGTATTAGCCCTTATTGAATATCTTTTTAAATACTGAAACCTTTGAATACCTTCCTGGTTAAGATAGCCCATAGAAAAGTAATAAGAACTTTTATCAGAGCCGGCACTTACTGATATGTTATGACTTTGCGTAATTGCATTTCGGGTAATTTCATTATAGAAGTTTGTACCTTCTTTATTGGCTCTTGTTATCTGGTTAGAGTTAATATCATACTTTGAAGGATCAGCGTTAGGATCTCCTTCTTTAGCACCGAAAGGTGTAATAAAATCAGGAAGAACAGGAGTGGGACCACTTCCATACTGCTTACTGCTTGGATTAGCGATACCCGAATTACGCTGTTGTAGGAATATAGCATTTGCCGCTTCAAGCGGGCTTGCCAAATCGTAACCTTTCCCCCTGTTAGTAACACCATAATATCCATCATAATTAACTCTGGCCTTTCCACTTCTGCCTTTTTTGGTTGTAATGATGATAACACCATTGGAACC
>JAYVEA010000059.1:0-5842 GCA_043749085.1 Chitinophagales bacterium | reverse complement strand
TGTCTTGTCCTGAAATAGGTTGACACAAAATCAACCAAAAATGGATATACAAAAAGAAGCGGTAAGAGAGTATTTAGTTGATGGAATACCTTACCGGGCATTAGCAAAAAAATACAGCGTAAGCCGTTCCACCATCAACAAATGGGTTCTGGTTCACCAAGGTATTCATGATTTACCCCGATGCCACAAGCAGGTTTCTTACGATCTTCAACAAAAAAAATTGGGTAAAAAATCTAAACAAATAGTTAAGCAACAACAGACTGACCCGGAGAAAAAAATTGAAGTGCTGGAGAAGCAACTTGAGTGGGAGAAGCTGCGAACGATGGCACTCGATACTTTGATAAATGTTGCCGAAAGAGAGCTTAATATTGACATCAGAAAAAAGCCTGGCACCAGGCAACCCGGGAAATAATACAAGGCAACGATGCTATTTGTCTTACATCGCTTTGCCGGTTGTTTGGTTATTCACGACAAGCTTTTTACAAACATCAGAAAATACAATTTGCCACTCTTAGTAAAACGCAATTGATCATTGAGCAGGTGTTGCGCATCCGCAAGCAACAACCAAGATGCGGTGGCCGTAAACTTTTATTTATGCTGCAGCTTTTCTTAAAACAAAGAAATCTAACTATAGGAAGAGATGCTTTTTTTAACCTGCTGGCTAAAAATAAATTGCTGGTGCGTAATAGAAAAAGAAGTGTGCATACCACTAACTCAAAACATTTCTTTTACCGCTATCCCAACCTGGTAAAGGATTTCAGACCACTGCATGCGCATGAACTCTGGGTAGCTGATATTACTTTCATTCCGGTAAAGGATCGCTTTGCTTATTTGTATTTAATAACGGATGCCTACAGCCGTAAAATTGTAGGCTTTCATGTGAGTGATAACATGAGGGTAGAAAGTGCAGTGATCGCTTTACAAAAAGCCCTCGATCAAAAACCACCGGATGCTATTGTAATTCATCACAGCGATCGGGGTATGCAATACTGTAGTAATGAATATGTAAAACTTTTACAACACCATCATGCACTCATCTCCATGACACAAAATGGAGACCCTTATGAAAATGCAATGGCTGAAAGAGTAAACGGAATTTTAAAAACAGAACTGATCGCAGAGAAATATGCTGATGAAAAAGAAGCCATGCAACATATAACCAGATGCATAACAATTTATAATTACAGAAGAGTACACAGCAGTATTAATTACCAAATACCTCATCATGTACACATACAACAGGGGCCGCAAATTAAACGATGGAAAAATTATTATAAACAAAAAAGAGATGAAGCAATAACGACATCATAAACAGCCACAGCACAAAAAAAATCTTTAGCTGTGGGGCTACAATTTTTTTTCTGCCAACACACGGCAAACATCAAAAATGTCAACCTTATTCAGGATGAAATATATTTGTAAACCAATAACAGGATTATTATTTAAAACTGTCAACTTTTTTCAGGACGGGTCAATTAGCTAATATCTTTTTCCAATGGTCGGACAAACCGCTTGCTTTAATTATTTCACCTTTATTATCAATTAAGGTTTTTTTATTTTTCAAAATTTGTCTTGCAAGTCCTTCTATGCACCTATACGAGAATTCAATTACCCCATATTTACTCCCAGTCCTATAATTGTCTAAAGCTGTTCTTAAGTCTTTATCCTCATCTGGATATTCATTTAGTAAACTAATTGAATATCCGATAAGCTCTTTATCTAACAATTCTTCTCCCTTTGGGAAAAACATTCCTGCTTTATAAGTTATTCCAATATCAATAGTAGATAACTGTAAAAAGCCTTCGATAGTTTCGTCAATTATCTCAGTTATTCTCTCGTTTTTAGAAAAATATTGTCTAACAATGGAAACAATTTTTAAAATTCCTAAGAAATTATTTGGCTGTAGCTCATGAACGTCTGGAATTTGAGTGCGAAGAAAAGAGTTATCTGCAATTATCTTTCTTGGATTTAATCCTAATTGCAGGCAGACCGTGTTGAATAAATTAGAATATTCATCTTGAGTTAATGCTTTTCGTCTCAAATCTTGCAAAAATGATTCACATCGATTTAGGAAAGCAATTTTATCGGATTCAATATCGGATGACAATCCAAAATTTTTATTAAAATCTTTAATCATTATTTTTGGGTCGTACAGCTTTAATTTTTTCTGAGTAATGTCTCTGACGTAATTTACAATATGATTTTCCCAATTAATTGTAGATATTCTATTATCTCTTGATATATAAACAGTAAATTCTTTTTGTTCTTCATTATTTGGTGGATGAACATCTTTTAGTAAAATCCAAAAAGCTTCATTTTCTGCCTCAAATTTAGCTATCATTACCACTCTGACATTATTCCAATGCCCAATGCGATTCTAAACGTCTCATTATATAAATCTACATTTCTATCTATAATTCGTTTATATGGCGATATGTTACTTTCAGCAATAAATAATTTAATATGTGAATAGGAAGAAAATAGTTTATCTCGTGCTGGAATAAAAAATTTATCAAAATCCCTCTCACGACCTTGTGTAAATAATTTTACTGAATAGGTATTAAAGGTCATTGCAAATTCCATATAAGAGGAATAAAATTCCTTAATTGCATTAATCTTATTTTGACAGAATAGATTAAATCTTATCATTTGTCTTGTCTTGTAGTCATAACGTCTTTTTATCCAGTATGCTAAAAAGCCAAAAAAGGGCAAAAAAATAGTTAGATATTTTCCAACCAAATCAAAAGTAATAGTAGTCACATTTGTAAGTTTAAGAGTTCAGTACATAAATCTACAACCCTTATTTCGCAAAAATCCTCTCCATAATAAAAGTTCCCCATGGGGATGCCGATAAAGTGATTGCGACACAACGATGCTGCTATGAAAATCTTCTGCCGGTAACCTAATCCTTAAATTTCAACCCATAAAACCAAACTCATAATTCAATAGTTATCTTTGCGCACTTTATTTATGAATACGCAAACGAAATAAGCAAGCGGCGCAAATTCGCTATCATCAGTCACCCTGATGCCGTTATTTAGATATTTTATTTAATTTTTTTTGGAAAGGAAGAACTGGAACCGGCAGCTTTTTTTATAACTGCTTTAGTGTATGCCCGGGCCTGTTCAACCTTAAACTTTTTTTCATATTTAGCTTCCGGCTCAGCAACTTTATTGACAGGCTCAAAAACACTTTTTACTTTTATGATATGTTTATTTTTGAGAGCGGTTTCATTTTTTACAGGGAAATCTTTTTCTACAAATTCAATTTCACATTTGTCAGGTACAGATTTGATAAGAGAAGGATCTTTAAGTGCCTCTCTCACAAAATCGAATGTAAGACCGATGTTCCTGTTAACAATCTCTTTCTTCCTCATCTTTTTAGTGATTTTAAATAGCGTTGTTTATAGAACTCCCATTTATCTTTAATATCCTGTTCTGCAAAGATAGATGCTTCTTTTAAGCCTGCAATTTCAATAACAGTTTTTTCTTTACCGCCACCGGGCTTCATTACATCACGATGAAAAAATCCATGTGCCAGGTCATATCTTACTATTGGCGTCCACACTTTTACTATTAAAGATTCATATTGAAAAACAATATCAGTCAGTTTCCCTTTCTTTATGATTAATCTTACCCGTAACCTCTCATTATTTTCCTCATCCAATAATTTCACAAACTCTTTTACCATATTCAAATATAAAACTCATAATTCAATAGTTATCTTTGCGCACTCCCGCAAAAACGGCGGGACAGGTTTATGAAATACACAAACGAAATAAGTAAGCGGCGCACATTTGCCATCATCAGTCACCCCGATGCCGGCAAGACAACCCTCACCGAAAAATTTTTATTATTTGGCGGCGCAATACAAACGGCCGGTGCTGTAAAAAGCAACAAAATAAAAAAACACGCTACATCAGATTTCATGGAGATAGAAAGGCAGCGGGGAATTTCCGTGGCAACTTCCGTAATGAGCTTTGAATACAAGAACATGCTGGTGAACCTGCTGGATACCCCCGGCCACAAAGACTTTGCTGAAGACACTTACCGCACCTTAACGGCAGTGGACAGCGTAGTGCTGGTGATAGATTGCGTAAAAGGCGTGGAAGAGCAAACCAAGCGGCTGATGGAAGTGTGCCGTATGAGAGATACGCCTGTAATTGTTTTTGTAAACAAAATGGACCGTGACGGCAAAAACCCTTTCGACCTTTTGGATGAAATAGAAAATGAATTAAGCATAAAGCTTCACCCATTGAGCTGGCCCATTGGTATGGGCAGGGATTTTAAAGGCGTATATAATTTGTTTGATAAGAGCTTGCTGCTGTTCAATGCAAACCAAAAAGCGACCGATGATGATTATGTTTCAATTAATTTAAATAATGGGAATGATGGTAATGATTTATTACAAAGAAAAGTTGGTGAAAAAGAAGCGGAGCAATTAAGAGAAGATGTGGAACTGATAGAAGGTGTATATGGCAAGTTTGATAAGGAGCCTTACCTGCAGGGGAAAGTAGCGCCGGTGTTTTTCGGCAGTGCCATAAATAATTTTGGAGTAAAGGAACTGCTGGAAACTTTTCTTCTCATTTCTCCTCTCCCACTGCATCGCAAAGTAACAACAAGAGTTGTAGAGCCGGGTGAAAATAAATTCAGTGGTTTTATTTTTAAGATACATGCCAACCTTGATCCAAAACACAGGGATAGAATTGCTTTCTTAAGAGTGTGTGCAGGCAAGTTTGAGCGCAACAAATATTTTCATCATGTGCGGCTGGATAAAGATGTTCGGTTCAGCAATCCGTACACTTTTTTAGCAAGGGATAAAGATGTGATTGAATCAGCATATCCCGGTGATGTTGTAGGATTATTCGATACGGGTAATTTTAAGATAGGTGATACATTAACTGAGGGTGAGGACTTTTATTTTACAGGCATCCCTTCTTTCTCTCCTGAAATTTTTAAAGAGGTTCAGAACAAAGACCCGATGAAAACAAAGCAACTTGAAAAAGGTTTGCTGCAATTAACCGATGAAGGTGTTGCACAGTTGTTCACGCAGTTTGGTGGTAATAAAAAAATTATCGGTTGTGTTGGTGAGCTTCAGTTTGAAGTGATACAATACCGTTTGCTGCATGAGTATGGAGCAAGTGTTCAATTAAATAATTTGCCTTTTTATAAAGCCTGCTGGCTTACCAGCAATGATCCAAAAAAGCTTGAAGAATTTATCCGTTTTAAACAGGCCAACATTGCAAATGATAAAGACGGCCATTTAGTTTATTTAGCACAAAGCGAATGGTTCTTAAATACAGAGCGAAGAAATAATCCCGGAATAGAGTTTCATTTTACGAGTGAGATACATAAGTAAGTTGGCAGATGTTAGTTAACAGATGTCAGTTGACAGTAAGTGTTAATCGTGAGACGTGAAAGATGCGGCCTTCTGACGTTTGACGTCTCACGTTTTACGATTTGAATCTATCTCAATATCATTACTGTTCCTTTTCTGTTGATGACATCGCAGGGAGTTGTTGCCTGGATGATGTAAACGTAGGCTCCTACATTCTGCTTCACTCCTTTATAGGTTCCATCCCAGCAGGCTTTGGAAGAATCTGTCGAGTAAAATATTCTTTCTCCAAAACGATTGTAAATGCTAAAGCTAAGTTTGGTAACTGCTCCCCAGAACTTTAATCCAAAGCAGTCATTTAATCCATCGTTGTTTGGTGTGAATGCAGTAGGCATGGAATAGCCGCTTTTGTTGATGGCATTCATATCAACATTTACTGTTATCGTATCAGAATTTTTACAGCCATTCTCATCATAGCCGGTTACCGTAAATAAAGTTTTAGTAACAG
>JAYVEA010000058.1:0-5876 GCA_043749085.1 Chitinophagales bacterium | reverse complement strand
AAATCGTTAAATATCAAATGTTTGGCATTGTTAATTCAAATTATTTCCTTCAACTTTGCAGGCATTGTTTACATTTTAATTTTTACCCCAAAGCATGGGCCTTTTTAATTTTTTTACACAAGAGATAGCAATAGACCTGGGAACTGCAAATACCCTTATTATTCACAATGATGTAGTAGTGGTAAATGAGCCCTCTATTGTTGCGCTGGACCGGAACAATCCTAAAAACTTATTGGCAGTGGGTAAAAAGGCATTGATGATGCATGAGAAGACCCATGAAAGCATTCGAACGGTTCGCCCGTTAAAAGATGGGGTTATAGCAGATTTTAATGCCGCCGAGTTAATGATAAGGGCAATGATCAAAATGATCTACCCAAAAAAACCTTTATTCCCACCAAGCTGGCGGATGATGATCTGTATCCCGTCATCAATTACTGAAGTAGAAAAGCGTGCGGTAAGAGACAGTGCAGAACAGGCAGGCGCCAAAGAAGTTTATTTATTACATGAGCCTATGGCTGCTGCCCTTGGTATTGGTATTGACGTAGAAGAACCGGTAGGAAATATGATAATTGATATTGGCGGAGGAACAACTGGTATAACCGTAATTGCATTGGCAGGAATTGTTTGCGATCAGTCAATACGTATTGCGGGTGATGAATTTACCGCAGACATTATGGAAGCTTTGCGCCGTTATCATAGTTTATTAATTGGTGAAAGAACTGCCGAGCAAATTAAGATACAGATCGGCGCTGCAATGAAAGACCTTGAGAATCCTCCTGATGATATTCCTGTTAATGGTCGTGACCTTGTTACCGGTATCCCTAAACAAATATTTGTGAGTTACCAGGAAATTGCAGAAGCCCTGGATAAATCAATTTTTAAAATTGAAGAAGCCATTCTTAAAGCTTTGGAAACAACCCCGCCGGAACTGGCATCGGATATTTACCGGAGGGGATTGTACTTAACCGGAGGTGGTGCATTACTTAGAGGCCTTGATAAAAGGCTTGCTGCCAAAATAAAATTACCTGTGCACATTGCTGATGATCCATTAAAAAGTGTAGTTAGAGGAACAGGAATTGCGCTGAAACATTATGATCGATTTCCTTTTGTAATGAGATAACTCTTCGAAGTAAATAAAGTAAACAGTATATAAAGTAATTAGTAATGTATGAATTCCAGTTCCTTCGGCTTTGAAGAATTAGAAATTTGGAAAAAAGCCCGTACATTAAAAATTGAAATTTCCGCCACAGTAAAATTATTTCCTGCTGAAGAAAAATTTAGATTAGCAGATCAGATGATACGCAGTGTAAGATCTATTGGAGCCTTAATGGCAGAAGGACATGGCAGGTTTTCTTATCCAGATCAAATTCATTTTTGCGTACAGGCAAGAGGATCGTTGGCAGAAACCATAAATCATCTGATTGATGCAAAAGATGCAAATTATATTTCAGAAATTATATTGGATGACTATAGAATAAAATTTAAAGAGCTGGAGAGAATGTTGAACGGATATATTATCTATCTGCGTACTCAAAAAGAATTAAAATCTTCAAAACCCGCTTAACCTTATTTACTTTAGATACCTTATCTACTTTATAAACCCTGTAAGTGCGTAACATCTTTCTTTTCATCCGCAGATATTTTAATTTCCTTCTTTTTTTATTATTACAGGCATTTTGCCTTTTTATGGTTTTTAATTACAACCGTTTTCATAATGCCGTGTTTATGGACATTGCAAATGAAGTAACCGGGAAAATTTACAAACAATACAATAGCGTAGAATATTATTTTCAATTAAAAAAAACAAACGATTCTTTGATAAAGGCAAATGAAATGCTGTACAATAAATTAAAACAGGATTTTGAAATGCCGGATACTATCAACAAAATTGCAATAGATACGATCAGGATTGATTCAACAGAAAAATACAGAAAGTTCCGATATATGGAAGCAAAAGTGATCGGTAATTCAGTAGGCCTTCCTAATAATTACATTCAACTTAACAGGGGTACTTTACAGGGAGTACAAAAAGACCTTGGAGTTATAGATGTGAACAATGCAGTTATCGGAACCGTGATAGACATCAGTAATAATTATGCTGTGGTAATGAGTTTGCTTCACCGCCAAAGCAGTGTAAGCGCAAAGCTTAAAAAAACCGGGGAAGTGGGAAACATAATGTGGGATGGTAAAAAACCAAATATGGTTCTATTAAAAGATATAGGCAAAAATGCAAAGGTTGCTAAAGGAGATACTGTTATTACCAGCGGCTTTTCAGATAAATTTCCGGCCGGGTTACTCATTGGAACAATTAATGAAATTGTTGAAGATAAAAGTTCCAATGTTTATACACTTAAAGTAAAAACAGCAGCCAATTTTTATAATGTGGAATTTGTTTACATAATTAACAATCTTCAAAAAGAAGAGCCAGCAGAATTATTAAAAAGAGTTAAAAAAACCAATGAGTAGTCTGGTAAAAAATATTGTCAGGTTCATTCTTTTTATCCTGGTACAGGTGTTTGTACTTAACCAGGTACCACCACTCCATAATCTTATTAACCCTTATATTTATTTTTTATTCATTCTCTGGCTTCCATTTAAAACAGGCAGAATTGCTTTAATGTTTTTTGCATTGGCAACCGGGCTGGTACTGGACTACTTTACTAAAACACCTGGCCTGCATGCTGCTCCCTGTGTTCTTATTGCTTATCTGCGCCCGTTTTTAATAAACCTTTTAATAACACAGGAAGGCGTTGAGGCAAACTATCAGGAACCGTCGATAAAAAGCATGGGCTTTGCATCATACTTCATGTACGTATCTGTTTTAACCCTTGTGCATCATGCATTTCTTTTTTTGTTAGAAGCATTGCAGTTTGCAGGGTTATGGTATTTTTTGGGTAAAACCCTGTTATCCGCAACTATTTCTTTGTTCTTAATTTTAATTACAGAATTATTATTTGTTCGCAAGCAAAAATTTAGAACAAATACAGCGTAGAGATATTATTTTTGTAATTATTCCGTTCTCTCTTATACCCCCTTTAAAAATCACTAAATAAGTGTCTGTTTTTAATCAGTCCCGCAAAAATGTAATCAGCCTCATTTTTATTATTATGTGTTGTATAATTATTTTTCAATTATTCAACCTGCAGGTTTTAAATAAAAAATATTCCATAATGGCTGATGAGCAGGGTAAATTCAGGAAAGTAATTTATCCCGACAGGGGAATTCTGTTTGACCGCAAAGGCAAAGCGATCTTACAAAACACAATTATTTACGACCTGATGGTAACACCTGCAAAACTAAAAGGAGTAGATACTTTTGCTCTTTGCAGAATTCTAAATATTGATACTACGGAATTCAGGAAAAGAATTATTACAGCTATCATAAAAAATAAAAGTTACCGGCCATCTGTTTTTGAACCTCTTTTAGCGGATGAAAAAATTGCAAAGCTTAATGAAAGCATGTACAAATTTGTTCCTGCTTTTTATCTGCAGGAACGGCCGGTTAGAGATTATCCATATGATGCCGCAGGAAACATTTTTGGTTATTTATCAGAAGTAGATTCTTCTTTTTTAAAAAAGCATTTGGGAGAAGGTTATCAAATTGGGGATTATGCCGGATGGACGGGGCTGGAACACAGTTACGAAAAAGTATTGATGGGACAACGTGGTATTGAATTCTGGAAAAGAGATAACAAGAATCGCTTAACAGACAGGTTGGAAAATGGCAAGTATGATACGGCAGCCGTTGCAGGGCAAAATATGCATATGGCATTGGATATTGAATTACAAATGCTGGGTGAAAAATTAATGGAGAATAAAGTAGGGGCAATAGTTGCCATCGATCCTAAAACAGGTGGCATAATAGCAATGGTAAGTACCCCAACTTTTAAACCTAAACTATTAACCGGGGCTGAAAGAAAAAAACATTTTGCAGAACTGTTACTCGACCCAAGATTGCCTCTTATGAACCGGACAGTTAACTCAACTTATTCGCCCGGCTCTACATTTAAAACTTTACAGGGATTAGTTGGTTTACACGAAGGTGTTATCACTCCTTCAACTACTTTTTTATGTACAGGCGCTTTTTATGGATGCGGCAGACCAATGGGTTGTCTTGATCCCGGTGTTTTTAAATTAAAAGAAGCAATTACGCATTCCTGCAATACATATTTTGCAAACGTTATGCAAAAGGTTATCAACAATCCTAAATATCCCAATTTTGACAGTAGCTTAAGAGTATGGGATAGATACATGTATTCATTTGGCCTGGGCCATAAATTAGGAGTAGATGTTCCTTCAGAAAAAAATGGAAAGATACCTACCCCAAAAACCTATAACAGTTTATACGGAGAAGGACATTGGAACTTTTGCACATTCCGTTCTGTGAGCATAGGCCAGGGAGAAGTGGATGTGACACCTTTACAGGTAGCAAATGAAATGGCATACCTCGCAAACAAAGGATGGTATAAAACCCCTCATTTAGTGGATTCGATCGAAGGTGGCGATACATATGGAATGCTTGCCAAATTCAAAGAAAAACACACAGCAATGGAAATTCCTGACAGTGTTTTTGAAGCAGTGCATGATGGAATGCAGGGAGTAATGGAAACCGGGACCGGCCAATATGCAAAAGTTCCGGGTATTGTAGTTTGTGGCAAAACAGGTACTGTTGAAAATGCATATAAAGGCGTTAAGCAAAAAGATCATGCATTTTTTGCGGCATTTGCGCCAAGAGATAATCCGCAGATTGCTATAGCTGTAATTTGTGAAAATGCTGGATTTGGAGCCAGTTCCGCAGCGCCCATTGCGGGATTTATGATAGAACAATATTTAAAAGATTCAATTGCTGATCCCGAAAGAAAGGCAAAAGTTGAAGCTATCTCTAAACTAAACCTGATGCCACCAAGAATTTATAGAGAGTTACGCTATCGGGATTCTTTAATGCATTCAAAAGACACTTCTTACCTTCTTGCAAAAGGTTATATTAAAATTATAAAAGACACTATGGGTATGGATGAACAGGATGAACAGGAAGCATTGGATAAATTAAAAAAAGCTAAACAAAAGGAAGATCAAAAGAAGAAGGAAATGCCGGATAAGCCGGAGAATAAACCTAACATGGAAGGTATTTTACCGGATGAAAAAAAGAAACCGGTGAAAGACAGTACTTTAAATAATTAACAGTAAATGCGTAACGAGGCAGTAATATCTAAAGGTGTTGACTGGATAATTATATGGTTATACATTATCCTTATAACTATCGGTTTTCTGTGCATATTTTCTGTTGAACACCGCAGCCAGGAAAATATTTTACAAAGCATCCTGGCATTAAAAAAAAATTATTCAAAACAACTTTTATTTATTGGCATCTCCGCAGTAGTTGCAACCTTTTTACTATTAACGGACAGTAAGCTTTTTACCGCAACAGCTAATATTACTTATGCATTCGGCCTTTTATTAATGATAGCGACATTTTTTGTAGGCAGGGAGATCAATGGTTCCAAATCATGGATACCACTTGGATTCTTTAATCTTCAACCGGTGGAAACCTGTAAAATCTTTACTGCGCTTGCATTGGCAAAATATCTTTCCCGGTCTGAAACCGATTTTGATAAAACACAATCACAAATTATTGCAGCGCTTTTTGCATTGGTGCCTATCGGATTTTCCTTAATGCAAAACGAAACAGGTTTGGCACTTGTATATTTTGCATTTTTAATTCCAATGTATCGGGAAGGATTACCGCCGATATATTTGGTAATAGGTTTCTCTTTAGCAGTACTGTTTGTTGCTACTATACTTATAGAAAAAAATACACTGGCGATAATTCTTACAGTAATTGCGGCAGCAGTTTTATATTTTATGAGAAGAATGATT
>JAYVEA010000057.1:0-17162 GCA_043749085.1 Chitinophagales bacterium | reverse complement strand
GCAAAATCAACCAATTCTTTTTTACTTATGCTGTTCATTTCCTCAACGTATGCAACTTCTGTATTCCATTTATTGCCACGATTCTTGATAAATTCATCAGCAATATTAACCGCACGGCTATTGTTATTATCCAATGATTGAAGCCTGCTTAATTTTGTATTTGCAACAATTGCTTTTAAAAGCGATTCATTAAAGTCACCTTTTTTAAGCATATTAATTTGCCCCATTAAAAGATCTTTTACTTCTTCCAAAGTTTGACCCTGCCTTGGAGATGCAAGTACAAGAAATACTCCATAATCTTTAAATTGAAGATTGCCTGCACCAGCGCCCAAAACTTTTTGTTGTTTATTAAGATTAAGATCAAGAAGCCCGGCTTTACCATTGGAAAGTAGAGATGATAATATATCAACCATTATTGCCTCATGTGTATTACTCGGTCCTGTACGGTATAAGATTCTCATACTTTCAGAACTTGGTCCAAAAACTTCTTTAACTATTGGCCCGGCAATTGGCTTTTCTACCGGTCCTTTGTAATCCTGAACAGGCATAGGCTTCATGTAACTGAAATCTTTTTCGATTGTTTTCATTACCTGGTCTGGGTCAAAATCACCAGCCAGTACAATAGCCATATTATAAGGAACATAATATTTATAGTAATAGCTTCTGATGGCTTTAATGGATGGATTTTTTAAATGCTCTATTGTTCCGATAGTGCTTTGCTGACCATAATTATTGGTAGGAAAAACATTGGAAAGCATTGCCTCCTGTACCTTAAAAGCATCATTATCCAATAACCTGTTCTTTTCTTCGTACACGGCCTCTAGCTCCGTATGAAAAATTCTGAAAATTGGATTTCTAAAACGCTCAGCCTGGATGGTCATGAATTTATCAATCGCATTGGAGGGAATATCTTCTTCATAAATAGTTTCCTCAACAAATGTATGAGCATTCGTTCTTTGCGATCCTATAGAAGCCATCATTTTATCATACTCATTAGCAATGGAATATTGTGATGCCGCCCCTGAAACCTTATCAATCTGTTTATATATTTCTTTACGGGCAGCAGGATCGGTAGTATGATTATATACTTCATACAAATTATCTATGCTGTCAAGCAAGGATTTTTCTTTCGTCCAATCCAATGATCCGAATTTATCAGTTCCCTTAAATAAAAGATGTTCTAAATAATGAGCCAGACCTGTATGATCATTTGGATCATTATTGCTGCCTGTTCTAACAGCAATTTTCACAGCAACTCTTGGTTCTTTTTTATTGGGAGATAAAATAACAGAAAGCCCGTTTTTTAATGTGTAGAAACGCGTATTCATCGGATCGTTGGTAACAAACTTGTATGTATACCCGCCTGATATTGCCTGTTTCCATTGGTATTTCGATTGTGCTGATAAAGCCAGAGAGTGACAAATAATGAGCAACAGAAAAACTGATCTTTTTAATTTCATACGATGTTTTTAGGAATTATAAATATGGCAGCGACTATTAGTTCTGTTCAAAAAAATAATGATTACGAATATATAATTAATTTACTCTTATAAGGCCAGTATTTTATAAATGGCAGTTAAAGTAAGAATTAAATTCTTCTGAAATGTACAGTGGTTATGAAGAATGCGAGTACTTTCTTTTCATTACATAAATGGCTAACGCAACAAGAGCTAAAAAAATTATTGCATATAAAAAAAGGGGCTTATTAAAAGGTTGATTAACCACAAAAAAATTATTAATTCCGGCATTCTTCTTAACGATTGGCCCGGAAAAATAACAGTGCTCGAAAACACAATTTCCTTCAACTTTCATTGGTGTAGTTTCACCATAATATCTAAAGTTGCAGCTTCGATAAACAATATTTTCTCCCCAGGAAGTTATTAAAGTTTGTGCCCCTGCAACATTAGGATATTCAAAATCAATGTGGCAGTCAGAAATTTCACAGGCTAGCTCTGAATTAATAGTACCCCACATTCCCAAACTCTCTGCAAACACATGGCTTATATACGTTGGGAAATATCCATGCTGATCATTGTAAATAAATCTTACAACGCCTCCGGCAATATTTGCATGATCTATATTCCAGTTACCCGCCATTCTTGGTCCGCCATATAGGTCAGTTCCAAATATTGTATGAGTGCCTCCCCAGCAATAAATATTCGAGATCACATTTGCTTTCTCCTGGTCCTGCCCGCCGGAAATACAAAGCTTGCAATTTTCAAACTGAATTTTATTTATAAGAGTGATCTCTGCATTTCGTGTAAGGTCGTTTGGTGATGAGCAGATGCCTACCACAAAATTATTAATGCTCATTTCTTCGATCTCTGTTCCTGTACTTCCTGTTTGTGTTGAGAAAGATTTGTATAACCCATAATAAGATGTTAACCCCGGATATCCGCCATCAGAAGGCATCTTATTAGTAGGGAGATTTGTAAACGGATCTATAACGATTGCTGCATAAGGTGAATACCTGCTATCGCGGCAAACTCCATCTTTAAAATTTTCAAATTTAGTATTAAAAAATTTCTTTCGGTCACTGGTATTGGGTGGTGAAAATAATCCTGTGATCTTTAATTTCCTCACCTTACATCCTTTTCCATTTTGTATTCCTATCGCAAAAGTATTTGTGAAAGTTGGTAATAATTCACTTCCTATATTGGAATCCCAAAATGAAGACTCACCCAGCATTTCAAGTGTACAAAAACCTCCGGGGTTAAGAATAATTAAAGGCTTTGAAATTTTATATCTTCCTGCCGGCAAATAAACAGTTCTGATATTATTTTTTATACAAATGTTTATTGATTTTTGAATTGGAGTGTAATCATCAGCATTATTTCCTGTGGCGCCAAACCATTTAACTGAAAAAAATTGATTAACAGCTTTCGGATTTACCGTTAAGGTTGTATCAAAGATCCGTGAATGATAATTTGCTTCTATAATTCCGCCATTGATGGTTCCTTTACCTGTGATTTTTCCTCCATCAAACTTTAATACTTTTCCTTCCGGGATTGTAAGCGTACCGTTTACAATTGTATTTGTAGAAATTAAAACTGTATTTATATTAGAAGTATTGAATGCATTTTGTAAAGTGCTTGTCTGGTCTGTTTGTGAGTTATCCTTTGTCACATACGTTTGAGCAAATACATTTCCGTAAAACAACAGGAATACAAACAATAAATTTTTCATCTTATAAAGATAACTATTCATTAGCTCGAAAAAGAAAGTAAAGATGAATAGAAAGAAGAAGAATTATTTACTTAGATGCATACTTCTCTCTTTATACAACTGCCTGAAGTAAGGATCTCTCAGGTCTTTTATAAAACGAATAGCTTCGCCTGTGCTTTTCATTTCAGGCCCTAATTCTTTATTAACGCCGGGAAATTTATTGAATGAAAAAACAGGTTCTTTAATAGCAAACCCCTGGAGCTTTTTATCAAAAGTGAAATCTTTTAATTTTTTATCACCCAACATAATTTTTGTTGCAATGTTGAGATATGGAATTTGATAAGCTTTGGCAATGAATGGAGTTGTTCTTGATGCCCGTGGATTCGCTTCAATTACAAATACCTCATTATTTTTTATTGCAAACTGAATATTGATAAGTCCTTTAATGTTTAATTCTCTTGCAATTTTTTCAGCATACTCTTCCATCGTATGTACTATCAAAGGAGATAAATTAAATTCAGGAAGTACAGCATTACTATCGCCGCTGTGTATGCCGGCAGGCTCAATATGTTCCATCACACCCATTACATGAAAATCTTCTCCATCAAATATGGCATCTATCTCTGCCTCCTGGCATCGATCTAAAAAATGATCAATTAAAATTTTATTTCCGGGCAAATGTTTTAATAAACTAAGCACACCTTTTTCCAGTTCTTCATCATTTAAAACAATACGCATTCTTTGTCCGCCCAAAACATAGCTTGGTCTTACCAATACAGGATAGCCAACGCTTTTGGCAACTTCAACCGCATCATCAGTTGAGTATGCAGTGCCATAATTAGGATAAGGAATTTCAAGCGCCTTCAACATATCACTGAATCTTCCGCGATCTTCGGCAATATCCATACTATCGAAAGAGGTGCCTATAATTTTTATTCCTTTTTCATGTAATCTTTTCGCAAGCTTTAAAGCTGTTTGGCCACCCAACTGAACAATTACTCCCATTGGTTTTTCATGTTCAATTATTTCCCAAATGTGTTCCCAGAAAACAGGCTCAAAATATAATTTATCTGCAATGTCAAAATCAGTAGAAACCGTTTCGGGATTGCAATTTATCATGATGGATTCATAACCACATTCTTTTATCGCAAGCAATCCATGAACACAGCAATAATCAAATTCAATCCCTTGTCCTATTCTGTTTGGGCCAGAGCCCAGCACTATTACTTTCTTTTTTTCTGAAACCTTACTTTCATTTGATAATTCTGCAGTTTGATTATCTTCAAAAGTAGAATAGAAGTACGGTGTTTTTGCTTCAAACTCTGCACTGCAGGTATCTACCATTTTAAAAACCCTGGTTATGCCAAGCGATTTTCTTTTCTCATAAATATCTTCATCAATATATCCCTCATTCATGATCCTGGCGATCTGCTCATCTCCAAATCCTAAATGTTTCGCATCTCTTAAAAGATCATAAGGAATTGTAGCGAGATCATATTTTGCTATTTCTTTTTCACAGTCACATATCTTTTGTATCTGGTAAATAAACCACCTGTCAATACCTGTAGCCTCACAAATTCTTCTTACACTTATTCCCGTCATCAACGCATCTTTAATGCGGAAGATCCTGTCCCATTTAGGTATTTTTAAATATTCGGTAAGCTCATCAGAATTCATCATGCTCTTACCATAATATCCTAAACCAACAGCTTCATTTTCTAAACTCTGACAAGCTTTTTGAACCGCTTCAGCAAAGCTTCTTCCTATGGCCATTACTTCACCAACTGATTTCATTTGCAACCCCAAAGTATCATTGGCGCCTTTAAATTTATCAAAGTTCCAGCGGGGAATTTTAACTATAACATAATCCAGCGCCGGCTCAAAATAGGCGGATGTTGTTTTTGTAATTTGATTTTTTAATTCATCAAGATTATAACCGATCGCCAGCTTTGCAGCGATCTTTGCAATTGGATAACCGGTAGCTTTAGAAGCAAGAGCAGAAGATCGGCTAACTCTTGGATTTATCTCGATAGCAATTATCTCTTCTGTTTGTGGGTTTAATGCAAACTGAACATTACAGCCTCCCGAAAAATTACCTAGGTCTCTCATCATTGCAATGGCAGTGTTGCGCATTTTTTGATACGCCGTATCGCTCAAAGTCATAGCAGGTGCAACTGTTATTGAATCACCAGTATGGATACCCATTGGGTCAAAATTCTCTACAGTACAAATAATAACTACATTATCATTGGCATCCCGTAAAAGCTCCAGCTCAAATTCCTTCCATCCTAATAATGCTTTCTCAACCAATACTTCATGCATGGGTGATGCCTGCAATCCACGATTAAGCGCTTCATCCAATTCATCTTTGCTGTGTACAAAACTTCCGCCTGTTCCGCCCAATGTGAATGATGGACGAATAACTAAAGGAAATCCTATGTTCTGTGCAAATTCTTTTCCTTCCAAAAAAGAGTTAGCAGTTTGTGCAGTAGCTACTGGAACTCCAAGCTCGATCATCCATTGTCGGAACTTCTCCCTGTCCTCTGCTTTATCAATTGCTTTTATATCTACACCGATTAATCTTACTTTATACTTTTCCCAAATACCCAGTTCATCGCCTTCTTTACAAAGATTTAAAGCTGTTTGCCCTCCCATTGTTGGCAAAACGGCATCAATATTATTTTCTTCCAGGATCTGTTCTATGCTTTCTATGGTTAAGGGAAGAAGATAAACTTTGTCCGCCATCATAGGGTCTGTCATGATGGTAGCGGGGTTGCTGTTGATGAGAATCACTTCAATGCCTTCTTCACGTAAGCTCCTGGCAGCTTGTGTTCCAGAGTAATCAAATTCACAGGCCTGGCCAATAATAATTGGCCCGGAGCCGATAATAAGAACCGATTTAATGGAAGAATCTTTAGGCATAATTTTATTCGTGCGAAATGGCGTGCAAAAGTAAGGCACATAAGCTTAATTTTCGCAAGAAAATCAAAAGCAGAATATCTAAAAGGAATGGCTTACAATAAAAATCTACGATCTGAACCAAATAATTCAGTTAAAAGATTTTTAACTACCAAAAGTTTATCAACCGCATTCTCTTTATTATCAATTTGAGCAAAATGATGTTTTACTCTATTCATGGTTCCTTCTGCATCATCCAGAAGCTCATGCGCCCTGTTCTTTAAATGAGATATAAATTCTTTTCTTTCTTCGTCCGGCATACTATAAAATCTCACTAATGCTACCCCTGCGGCGGCACCCAATATTATTGCACCAATTGTTTTTTCTTTTGACATAAAAAAATTTTTAATTTTTAGGCTTTAGATTTGTATATCAGTAAAATATGTTGAACTACAGATTTGTTACCTTACATAAACCGTTCCTTTTTTTTTGTTTCCTGAATTTATTCTACGCTTTATCAGCGCAAACCTTTCCTGTAAAAAATTATCCTAAGGGATATTTTATTTACCCGGTACAGGCCAAAATTGCTTTGGCAGCAAACTTTGGGGAATTACGTCCCAACCATTACCACATGGGGTTTGATTGCAAAACCGATCAAAAACAAAATGTGCATGTAGTTGCAGCAGCAGACGGTTATGTTGCACATGTAAGAATTGAACCTTCTGGTTTTGGAAGAGCCATTTATATAAATCATCCAAACGGATTAACAACTTTGTATGGACATCTGAATGATTTTTTTCCCGAATTAGAAAAATATGTGAAAGAACAGCAATATAAATTGAAATCATGGCAGGTGTTTTTAGAAATTCCTCCAAATCTTTTTCCTGTAAAAAAAGGACAGTTCATTGCATTCAGTGGAAATACAGGTGGCTCACTGGGACCACATACACACTTTGAAATCAGGAATACAAAAAATGATAAAGTGCTTAATCCTTCATTGTTTGGCTTTCCAATTCCTGATAATGTATTGCCAACTTTAATTCGCTTAGCTGTATACGATAGATGTATAAGCACCTATTCGCAAACGCCAAAAATATATCCGTTAAGAATGCTTAATGGAAAATATATTCCTTCATCCTCAATTATTATTACAAATACGGATAAAGTAAGTTTTGCTATTTCTGCTGTTGACAGATATACCGGTTCTGCCAATCCCAACGGAATTTATGAGGCAATCTTATACAATGATGGAAGGCCGCTTGTTGGTTTTCAATTAGATAATATTTCTTATGATGAAACAAGATATTTGAATGCTCACATCGACCATAAATTAAAAACCGGCGGCGGACCTTATGTTGAGCATTTATCAAGGCTTCCCGGCTATCCTGAAGGTGTTTATAAAGATTTTGAAAGTGATGGTGTAATTAATCTGGAAGATGATAGTACGCATCAAATAAAAGTAGAAGTAAAAGATGCGTATGGTAATTTATCTGTTCTGCGGTTTGCTGTAAAACGCGGATCTGTAAATGAAAATAAATACAAACAGAATTTTACTTCAGAGCAAAAATTTACGCCTGGCTTTATAAATATTTTTGAAAGAGATGATATACAAGTTATACTTGGGGAAAAGGAACTGTATGACTCAATAAACTTTATGTATTCCAAAAAGGCGTCATCTACGCCGCAATCTGTATCTGCATTGCATACAGTGCATACTCCATTAGTACCCGTTCATGGCTATTATACAGTAAGATTAAAACCTGACAGATCATTACAAAATATTGATGCTGATAAAATAATTATGCAAAGAACATGGGGCAGTAAAATGGATGTAGTAAAGCCGGAAAAGGAAGGAGAATGGTTTAACGCAAAATTCAGGGAGTTTGGAAATTTTCAATTATTGGTTGATGAAACACCCCCGGTAATTGCTGCTATTGGTATTCATGAAAACGCAAATCTTTCAAGATCATCTCAAATAATTTTTACCGTAACAGATAATATGAAAGAAATAAAAAACTTTCGGGCTGAGCTTGACGGTAAGTGGCTGCGTTTTACAAATGACAAAGGCAGGAGTTTTATTTATAAATTTGATGAGATTTGCCCCCAGGGAAACCATGAATTAAAAGTAAGCGTAGATGATGAAGCTGGAAACCAAACCACAAAGATTTTTCACTTTACAAGATAAACTGCATGATAACATTATCAGAAGGTGATAAAGCCCCACCTTTTAAATCAAAAGATCAAAATGGAAAACCGGTTTCCTTAAGTGACTTTAAAGGGAAAAAAGTTGTGTTATACTTCTATCCTGAAGATGATACGCCAACCTGCACTGTAGAAGCATGCAATCTGCGGGATAATTATTCGTTATTAAAACAGAAAGGACTGGTTGTATTAGGTGTAAGCCCTGATGATGAAAAAAAGCATAAGAAATTTGAACAAAAATTTGATCTCCCTTTCACTTTGGTAGTAGATAGTGACAAAAAAATTATTGATAAGTACGGAGTGTGGGGAGAAAAGAATTTATATGGCAGAAAATACATGGGGCTTCATCGCACCACTTTTTTAATTGATGAAAAAGGTATCATCAAAAAAATATTTAAAAAGCCAAGATCAAAAATGCATAGCGAAGAAATCCTGAAAGCATGGGAGCCTTAAATTTTATAACCTCATACTTTACCCGTAAATAATTCCCCTTTGAAAATTAATCTCTGTTTTATATTAATTATTTGTGTTGTAGTTTTTATTATTAGCTGCAGTAAAGGCAGTGGAGGAGACCCTGCACCACCAGACCCATGTGCCGGTCTATCTTTTAAATTTTCAACAGATGTTAAGCCAATATTTAATACAACTTGTGCTAACAGTTCCAATTGTCATGGAGCAGGAAGCACTAATTCCGGTGGGCCTTTAACTGATTACAATCAAATTTTTGCCAAACGTGCCGAGATCAAATTCCAGGTTAGTGGTGGCTTTATGCCTAAAGTAGGTTCTATAACTTCAGATCAAAAAAATAAGATCATCTGCTGGATAAACAGTGGCGCTCCAAATAATTAATTTTGGGGAATGACCGATTATTCCATTAAAGAAAATTCGTGGATAGCAAAGCTTGCAGCGTTCAAACTAAAAACAAAACGAGTTGCCATTGTTTTTGGCAACACAATACACCTTCATAATACTTCTAAAGAGGATTTTTTAAAAGATGAAAGATGGGTAAAGCATGAGCTTTGCCATGTTAGGCAGTTTGAGCAATATGGCTTTGTAAATTTTATTGCAAAATATTTATGGGAAAGTATTAAGAATGGATATTACAGTAATAAATACGAAGCAGAAGCAAGGGAAGCCGAAAATAAATAAAAGAATTTCTTATCTTTTCCATTCAATCTCGTCAAAATCAAATTCTCTTTCTGTTGTATCAATAGTAATTAATTTTCCCTGTGGCGATACTCCTTTCAAAGTTGTTTCAAAAACCACATTATCTTTTTTCAGTTTAACTTCTTTATTCAGGCCAAATAAATATTGATTGTATTCAATCAGCATTTTTTTAAATCCATTATTTTGTAACTCATTATATCGCTTCATTACCTCTTCATAAAGTTCTTTTGCCAACTTAACAACGTCAAAATCTTTTCCTGTAATTTCCCTTAGAGAAACAGGTTTAAAAACAGTTTCTAAATTAAATTCTATCTGGTTAATATTTAAACCAATTCCAATTACTGCCCAATTCCATGTATTTCCTTTAATAACATTTTCAATCAATATCCCTCCTGCCTTCCTGTCATTCCAAAAAATATCATTTGGCCATTTTATTTTAACTCCTTCACGTGTATATTTTTTAAAGAAGTCAATACATCCTAATGATACCGCAACCGTAAGATGAAACTGTTGGTGAACAGTTAAAAAACCCGGTGTTACCGCAATACTCAATATTATATTTTTACCTTTTTCTGCATTCCAGATTTTTCCTCTTCTTCCCTTTCCATGCGTTTGTTCATAGGAAAACCATGCTCCGCCATGGTTTGCAACTCCGTCACGAACCATACCCATGGCATAGTTGTTGGTACTGTCCACGCTGGTAAGGATTGTAAAAGAATTTGCGGCGGAACCCATTGGTTAAAATTGGGAAAGAATTAGTATTTTTGAATGAAACCCTGCAGCTAAAAAATTGAATAAATTAATTGCAATCTACACGAATAAAATTTATTCTCAGGAGCATATCTCTTAGAGAATAATTTAAAAAAGAATAACATTTGAATAATTTAACCGTATTGGCTAATAGAAAAAAAAACAGTCAGACAAGATTAACAAGGAATAGCAAAATTTTTAAAACCATCATCCACGCAATAAAGGAAAAAAAAGGTGAAGAAATTGTAAGTCTCGATCTTCGTAAAATACCGGAAGCTGTGGCCGATTTTTTTATCGTATGCCAGGCCACAAATAATACCCAACTAAAAGCTATTGCTGATTCTGTTGAATTTGAAGTGAAAAAAAACTGTGGCGAACTTCCCTATAAACATGAGGGAAGGCAGGGGGAACAATGGATCTTGATTGATTATGTAAATGTAGTTGTACATATTATGTTGCCCGAGCCAAGAAAGTTTTATGGATTGGAAGAAATGTGGAGTGATGCGCCCGCAATGGAACATTAAATAATTTATAAATAACTTTAAAATATCTAATTGCCGGCAAAGCGATTAGCCCTAAATAAAATATTGCAAGAAAAGTAGTTATGGCACAGCAAGATTATAAAAAACAAACCCCCAGGAAGATAAACCCTAATAATGTTCCGGGGCCTGATGAAGACCCTAAAAAACGTCCCCGTTTTAATGTATACTGGATCTATGGATTAATTTTCGCGGCTATTGTAGGATATAATTTATTCAGAGGTGTATCCCCCACCGGTGTAGAAACCAATATTGAGGCCTTTAAAGAATTGGCAAAGCAGGGAGATGTTAGTGAAATTAAAGTTATACGGAATAGAAAAATTGTAAGAGTATTTGTAAGCAAAGACAGTGTTACCAATAAACCCGCATTATACAACAATGTTTTAAAAAGAGGGCAATATGAATCTATTGCAAAACTTGATCCTCCGCAATTATTTTTCACTATAGGTGATGATAAGAATTTTACCGAGCAGATGGAAAATTTCAGGAAGGAAAATCCAACGGTAAGATCATTTGCCACAACTTATGATGATGAAGGAGAATTATTTGGGCAGATCATAAGCACATTATTACCTATTTTATTAATAGGATTATTGTTTATTATGATGATGCGTAAAGTTGGCGGATCAGGCGGTGGTGGCGGACCGGGAGGCATTTTTAATATCGGTAAATCTAAAGCTACTTTATTTGATAAAGGCACCCGTGTTAATATAAATTTTAGTGATGTGGCAGGGCTGGATGAAGCTAAAGTAGAGGTTATGGAGATAGTGGATTTTTTAAAAAATCCTAAAAAATATACAGCACTTGGTGGTAAAATTCCAAAAGGCGCATTACTTATTGGCCCTCCGGGAACAGGTAAAACCTTGCTGGCAAAAGCAGTTGCTGGTGAAGCACAGGTTCCTTTCTTTAGTCTTAGCGGTAGTGATTTTGTTGAAATGTTTGTTGGTGTAGGCGCCAGCCGTGTCAGAGATCTTTTTAAACAGGCACGGGAAAAAGCGCCATGCATAATCTTTATTGATGAGATAGATGCCATCGGCCGGGCAAGAGGAAAAAATATGATGATGAGCAATGATGAAAGAGAAAACACGTTGAATCAGTTGCTGGTAGAAATGGATGGGTTTGGAACCGATCTTGGCATAATTATTTTGGCTGCCACTAACCGCCCTGATGTATTAGATAGTGCATTGCTGAGACCAGGAAGATTTGACAGGCAGATATCAATTGATCGTCCTGATCTTGTTGGCCGTGAAGCAATTTTTAAAGTACACCTACTACCCATAAAAATTTCTCAAACACTCGATATTCATAAACTTGCCGAACAAACGCCGGGCTTTGCCGGAGCAGATATTGCAAATGTGTGTAACGAAGCTGCCCTTATTGCTGCAAGAAAAGATAAAGAGGCTGTAGATATGAGCGATTTTCAGGATGCGATTGACAGGGTAATTGGTGGCCTGGAAAAAAAGAATAAAATTATATTACCTGAAGAAAAAGAGATCATAGCATACCACGAAGCGGGACATGCCATTTGCGGATGGTTTCTTGAACATGCTTATCCTTTATTAAAAGTTACCATCGTACCAAGAGGTACTGCTGCTCTAGGTTATGCGCAGTACACTCCTAAAGAACAGTATTTATATAATACCGATCAGTTAAAAGACCAGCTCTGTATGACACTTGGCGGAAGAGCATCTGAAGAAATATTTTTTAAAAAAATATCAACAGGCGCAAGTAATGATCTTCAGCAGATAACAAAAATGGCGTATGCAATGATTACTGTATATGGTATGAATGACAAGGTAGGTAACATCAGTTTTTATGATCCACAGCAGGAAAATATGTTTACCAAACCTTACAGCGAAGAAACCGGAAAGATGATAGATGATGAGGTTCGTAAATTGGTAGAAGAAGCATATGAAAGGACAAAAGAATTACTTATAAAACACAGGAAAGAAGTTGAAATATTGGCAAAGGAATTATTAAAAACAGAGGTATTGTTTAAAAGCGATGTTGAAGCATTGATCGGTAAACGTCCTTATGAGGAAAAGAAAGCATTGGATATTATTGATAATCCTAAAGATGCAGTTATAGATGATCCAATGCCGGGTGTAGTATCAACTCCTGCATAATTCTTTATTATGAAAGTATCTTCTTCAAAAGAAAATATTTTAAAAAAAATACGACAGGCACTGAGTCACCAGGTGCCTGTTCCATTTTCAAAAAGCGAGGGAAATAATTCTGTATTTCTGCCACAGACCGATGACCTCGAGGTTCAGTTTGCAGAAGAGTTTACAAGGCTGCTTGGCAAATTTGCTTTTTGTGTAAATGAGGCTGATCTTTCAAAACAATTACAGCAGTTGTTCACCGAAAAAAAATGGGAGAATATCTATTGCAATGAGGAAAAATTATTTCATATAATTTCTCATTCAGCTCTTTACCAGGTTGATAAACCTACGTTGGCAAATTGTGATGCTTCTATTACTACCTGCGAATATTTAATTGCACGTACAGGTACAATTGTTATGAGCACAGCGCAATCCGGCAGAACAGTAAGTGTGTATGCGCCTGTTCATATTTGTATTGCTTACGCTGATCAGCTTGTGTACGATATAAAAGAAGCTTTACACTTATTGAAAGAAAAGTATGAAGGCAATATTCCATCCTCAATAACATTTGCTACCGGCCCAAGCCGCACGGCAGATATTGAAAAAACTTTAGTGGTTGGTGTTCACGGGCCAAAAGAAGTGTATTTGTTTTTGGTAGATAAAACATAAGGTATCCATTCACTTGTTTTTTACCAGGTTTTAGTTCATCAAAAAAGAAGTTTAATTTTATTCCGTGAATGAAATTATAAAAATATTAAAAGAACATAAGGCTCAACTATTTAATAAATACCCAATAGATAGCTTGGCATTGTTTGGTTCATACAGTAGAGGAGATTTTAAAGGAGATAGTGATGTGGATATGTTAGTTGATTTCAAACATCCTGTAGGTATAGAATTTATAAGCCTGTCACATGACCTGGAAGATATTCTGAATAAAGAAGTAGATTTAGTTTCGAAGCCAGCCATCAAACTAAAATACTTAAAGTATATAGAAGCCGATTTGATGTATGTATAGAAGTGATGCATTTTTATTAGAGGATATTCTGGAAAGTATTAATAAAATATTCGAATATACATCTGTAATTACACCGGATGAATTTTTAACTGATTCTAAAACCCAGGATGCAGTAAGCCGGAATTTTGAAATAATTGGAGAAGCCTCAGCCAGATTAACTAATGAATTTAAAATTAAGTATGGCCAGATAAATTGGAGAGAAGTAAAGGATTTTAGAAACACATTAATACACGATTATTTCGGAACAAACTATACCACAGTTTGGCTCATCATTCAAAATGATTTAAAGATTCTTCAGGCAAAATTAATTGAGATCAATAAAAAATTATCTGAAGAAACTTAATGAACCTTTCTACCAATAAAAAAATATACTTCCTTTCCGATTTTCATCTCGGTGCACCTGATTATGAAAGTAGCCTGGTACGGGAAAAACGCATTGTAAAATTTTTGGATGACATAAAGAATGATGCAGCACAAATATTTATCCTGGGAGATCTGTTTGATTTTTGGTTTGAATATAAAAGAGTTGTTCCAAAAGGATTCATAAGAATTTTAGGTAAGCTTGCCGAACTCTCCGACTCAGGAATTGAGATTCATTTTTTTGTTGGCAATCATGATATGTGGATGAACGGCTACTTTGAAAAAGAATTAAACATTAAAGTATATCATCATCCGGAAGAATTTGAACTGCTGGGAAAAAAATTTTTTATCGGCCATGGAGATGGATTAGGCCCGGGGGATCATCGTTATAAGTTCATAAAAAAGGTTTTCAGAAATAAACTCTCTCAAGGGCTCTTTGGCTTTTTACATCCCGGTTTTGGAATTGGCCTGGCCAATTATTTCAGCAGTAAAAGCAAAGCAACAACACCAAAAGCAAATGAACAGTTCTTAGGAGAAGACAAAGAATGGCTGATCATTTTCAGCAGGAAAATGCTTAAAACAAAATATTATGACTATTTTATTTTTGGGCACCGTCATTTACCCATTGATTTTAAATTAACGGATGCAACCCATTACATTAATTTAGGCGACTGGATAAAGTATAACAGCTATGCTGTTTTTGATGGAGAAAATGTACAACTGAAATTTTATACCAATTGAAAAGATCATATACCATAATTGTAATCGCCATCGCTATCCTGGTTGGCATTTTAACCGGGCAACTCATGGCACAAACTGATACCAGTAGTGCAATGTCCCGTATCATTCATGATCAAACACAAAACTCACCTTTCAAATTTCAAAAAACAATTAATTATCCAATTGTATCCTTTGCTGTAAATAATCTTGGCGAGTTGTATATCATTAACTCAAATAACCAGCTTAAAAAAATAAATGAAAAAGGAGATTCGGTTGGGGTATTTAACCAGGTAACAAAATATGGAAAGCTTTCTTATGTAGATGCACAAAATCCATGGAAGACAATTTTATTCTATGAAAATTTCTCAACAATAGTTTTATTAGATAAATATTTAAATGTACTTACCAGTATAAATTTACGTAAGCAAAATATTTTTGGGGTAAAAACAGTCGCCTCTTCTTATGATAATAATATATGGCTGTTTGATGAACAGGAAAATAAATTAAAGAAAATTGATGATGCCGGCAGGTTAATTACGGAAACTATTGACTTCCGTTTGCTATTTGATTCTGTTCCATCACCAGTTCAAATTGTAGACAGGGATGGTTTTGTGTATTTGTATGACCCTAAAAAAGGCGTGTATGTTTTTGATTATTATGGAAGTTTTAAAAACCGGTTACCATTTCTTAATTGGAAAGAAATTACTGTGATTGAAAAAAATCTATATGGATTTGATAATAATAATTTGTACAGATACGGCCTGGGTTCACTTAACCTAAAACCATATCCTTTGCCAGCAGCTTTTAAAAATTATAGCTCTTTAAAAGTAGGGATTAATAAAATTTATTTTCTAAAGAATAATAACCTGCAGGTCTATTCTCTTCAATGAGTTAAAAGTTATTGCTCAAAGATAATTTACAGGCTTGCTTTTAATTCATTTAAAAATGATCTTAACTTTTGCAATGACCGTATCATTTCAAATTTTTCTGAAGCTGTCTTATTACTTTTTAAAAATTCTTTAGCGCCTTCAATTGTATATTTTCTTTGCCTTAACAGGTGATGAATAAGTTTAAGATTTTTTACATCTTCGGGGCGAAAGAACCTGTCTCCCTTTGCATTTTTCTTTGGCTTTAAAATATCGAACTCATTTTCCCAATAGCGTATCAGTGAAGCATTTTCATTAAACATTTTTGATACATCTCCTATTGAATAATACACTTTCTTAAAAAGAATTTCATCCTCCGGAATCGAGATCATATCATTATCAACAATATCTTTTAAATTTTTTCTTCCCCTGGGTGATTTAATTTTATCGGAATGTGCTGAATCTTTGCCAGGATTATTTTCGCCGGCTTCACGCTTTTTTTTACTCACTTTTTTTTCGGTACCGTCGTCATTAAAATCAAATGTGATTTGAGCTAGTGCCATTAGTCTAAACTTTTTGCGCTGCCGGTTGCAGCTTTTTTTAATAATCTGTCAAATTGTTCAGGTGTAAGGTCGTTATAAAAAAAGTAAACCGGATCAACTTCATTTCCATTTACATGAACCTCATAATGGCAATGCGGCCCGGTACTTTTTCCCGTACTGCCTACCCAGCCTATTAATTCTCCGCGTTTTACTCTTTGTCCCGGTCTTACTTTCATTCTTACCATGTGACCATATAAAGTTTCATAACCATAGCCATGATTAATGATTACATGATTGCCAAAACCGCCTGCAGAAAATGAGGCTTCTGATACTGTACCATTTCCTGTGGCATATACCGGTGTTCCCTGCGGAGCTGTAAAGTCAAGCCCCTTGTGCATTTTAGGTGTTCCATACACGGGGTCAATTCTCATTCCAAAACCCGATGCGATCCTGTCAAGATCACGATTGCTTACAGGTTGTATGGCAGGAATGCTGGCCAGCTTTTCTCCCTGGTTCTTTATTAATCTTTCAATGTCGCTATAACTGTCAAACTGGTATGCAGCTCTTGCACTAAGATTGTTTAATGTTTTAGCAAGTTCATTTCCTAACTTCTCATCATTCATAGCTTCTACTTTTTCAACTTCTTTTTTCTGTTCAATTAATTTAGCCCGGGCACTATCGGGTAAAGGATTTGCCTCAAAAATAGAACGGTAAACCTGGTTATCCCTATTTTCTAAGGCAGCCATTTCCTGTTGCAAAGACTGCACTTTTGAATTCAGTACATCATAGTTTCCTTTCATACTTTGGTATTGAGACCTTACCAGTTTTGCCTCCGG
>JAYVEA010000056.1:0-5928 GCA_043749085.1 Chitinophagales bacterium | reverse complement strand
TCTCATTATTAAAAGTGCGGCTTTGTTTACCTAAAGGTGCAGGCGTAAATCTTTCAAACTTTATTCTTAGTTTATTAAAGCTTGCGCCTGTTATAATTGTCCAGCTTTTTACATCAAGTGAAGCCTGTGCAAATATAAATGCCGGCCGGTTATTTATTTCATCAGAAGTTCTTAATGAATCTGCATTGCCTGCTGAATTTTTATGTATCGATACAGAAGTAAATCCTTGTTGCATTTCTGCACCTACATCAATATTCAACATCATATTATTTATCATTCGACCGTATTTAAAAACCGACCGTCCTCCTGTATGAGGCTCCGAGCTTCTTCCATAATTACTTATGTTTGGATTACGCAGCTCTGTGAACATTCCATATAATGTGGTTTTATTCTGCAGGCTTGATGTTATTTGTTGCGTATAAGAAGCACCTGCCAAAAACATTTTCTGATGTACAAAAGTATTGGCAGCCACAGCGCCAGGGAAAGTACCAATCAAGGGACGTGCAGCTTTTGGATTGACACCAAACTCTGCCTTAGTTAATGCACCAGGTGTTTCATAAAACAGATCCCCATACAAAAAGGTAGTTCTTAATAATTGCTTTTCTCCAACATGAAATGATCCATTCCAGCTAAACACATCTCGTTTTAATTTGCTGTGATCCCTGTAGCCATTATTTGTTTGATGCTGAAATCCAATTTTGCTTATTGCTTTATCCGAAGCTGTTGTAAGTGATCCATAAATATTTTGAAGATTATAACTACCCGTTGCATATTCAGTAAATACTCCTGCCCTTTCATTCTCAATCATACTTTCTATCAGCATCACTCCACCTGTACCTGCGCCATACAAACTGTTGTTAGCGCCTTTAATTATTTCTATTGAATTAAAATTATAATAACCTAGCTGGTTAAAATAAGAATTGCCTCCCGGATCAGTGTATGGAATATCGTTGTAATAAATTTTTACATTTCTCACTCCGAAAGGTGAGCGTAAAGAACTCCCTCTTATATTCATACGATAACTTCCCGGTGAACGTTCTTCCATTCTAACTCCCGGAGTGGAATTGATTGCAGAAACAATAGATGCACTGCTGAAACGCTCAAGCGTATTTTTTCCTATATAATTTACCGCAGCAGGTACATCTTTTAATTTCCTGTTTTGTTCAAAGGCTTTTATAATTACTGTTGGTAAGGAAATTTCTTTTACAGTGTCTTTATCCTGCCCATACCCCCTTACCAAATTAAAAAATAAAAGAAAAGTCAAAATGGGTTTTAAGTAATTCACTTTCATAATCAGAACTAAATATTTATCACTGTAAAGTGTTAATCAAAACTATTTTACAAAAAAAGGGATTCTTTTCCATCCCTTTACTGCAGAAGAAAGCCGCCAATAAGCAGCTTACCAAGGGGCAGAGCAGATTGAATAAATAAAATGGTCAATGCAATCCCGATAAATGATACGCTATCTTCCGTTTTCATTTATTCAATTATAGTAACTTTAATTATCAACAAAAAACCATTTTGATACAATTTATTCTCAATGATAAAGAAATCTCTGCTGATCTGCCGGCCGGGGAATTATTGCTTGATCTTATCCGCTATCATAAATATCTTACGGGCACAAAGATAGGATGCAGAGAGGGAGATTGTGGCGCATGCACAGTTTTAATTGGCGAAATAATAAATAGCAAATTAAGATACCGGGCTGTAACCTCCTGCCTTACTGCATTAGGTAATATTCATGGAAAACATGTTGTTACAGTTGAGGGATTAAATCGCGAAGTATCGGGGGAAGTTCCTGAAATATCGGGGCAGGTTATAAATATTTTAAATCCTGTTCAACAGGCGATGTATAATGAAGGCGCTACGCAATGTGGGTTTTGCACGCCTGGATTTATTGTTTCTTTTGCAGGCTTTTGTTTAAGCGATGATGAAAAAAATTATGAGAATGCCATTGCTTCTATTGATGGAAATATTTGCCGCTGCACAGGGTATAAATCAATTCAAAGGGCAGCAAAAAATATTGCCGAAATGATGCAAAAAAATACAGGTGATGTTATTGATTACGTCACTTCCAATTCTATTTTACCCGCATATTTTTCAGGCATTAAAAAAAGATTAGTTGACTTGAATTCAAAAACAAATGGTGTAAAAAGATCATCAGCAAATGCAAAAAAACATTTAGGAGGAGGAACTGATCTCTATGTTCAGCAGCATGAGAAAATGGTAAATGCTGACATTGATTTCTTATTCAATAAATATGAATTGAATGGTATAAGTAAAGACGATAATAAATGCATAATGGGACCCTCAGTAACAGTAACAGATCTCATGGAATCGGAAATTATAAAAAAAACATTTCCTGATTTTAGAAAAATCAGTAAGTTGGTATCCTCAACACCTATTCGAAATATCGCTACCATCGCAGGTAACTTTGTAAATGCCTCTCCGATTGGCGATTTTACTATTTTATTTTTGGCATTAAACACAAACGTCATTTTAAGTAATGGAATTAATAAAAGAGAAGTTGCCTTGAGAGAATTTTATAAAGGATACAAGCAATTAGATAAAAAAGAAGATGAATTTATTGAACAGATTTGGTTTGAGATCCCTGACAAAAAAGATCTTTTCAACTTTGAAAAAGTGAGTAAGAGAACGCATCTTGATATTGCCAGTGTTAATTCTGCAATTAGCATTAAAACAGATGGTAAAATGATTTTAAATGCAGGCTTATCTGCAGGAGGCGTTGGTCCCGTTACCTTATATCTTTCTAAAACATCTTTATTTTTAAATGATAAAAAAGTTACAGAAGAATTAATTGACGATGCAATTGAAATTGCACAATCTGAAATATCTCCGATAAGTGATGCAAGGGGTTCGGAAGATTATAAGCGGCTATTATTAAGCCAATTGATAAAGGCACATTTTATAACCTTGTTTCCAAAATTACAACCAAATAAACTTTTAGCCTCATGCAGAACATTGATTCCATAACACATGTAAGAGGAGAATCGATTTACCTGGATGATATTACTTTACAACAGGGAACATTGTATGGCGCTGCATTTGGCTCTCCCCTTGCTCATGGAAAAATTATTAGTCTTGATATCTCTGCAGCAGAAAAAATGCCTGGTGTTGTAAGAATATTTACTTACAAAGACATTCCCGGCGATAACCAGATAGGCGGTATTGTTCCTGATGAACCATTGCTTGCCGAACATGAAGTTCATTTTAATGGAATGCCGGTTGCATTTGTTGTTGCAGAAACAAATGAGATTGCACAGGCAGCAGTAAAAAATATTAAAATAGATATTGAACCACTACCTGCTATTACTGACCCCAGAGAGGCAAAAGAAAAAGGTGAACTTATTATTCCGCAAAGAACTTTTTCATTGGGAAATATCGATAAGGCATGGAAAAAATGTACGCATATTTTTGAGGGCGTTGCAGAAACAAATGGACAGGAACATTTATATATTGAAACACAGGGAGCATATACTATTCCGCAGGAAAATAATTGCATAAAAGTTTATTCGTCCACACAGGGCCCAACCGCAGTGCAACGGCATATGGCTGCTGTTTTAAAAATACCAATGCACAGATTGGAAGTTGATGTAACCCGTTTGGGTGGCGGCTTTGGTGGTAAGGAAGACCAAGCAACTGCATGGGCAATTTTATGTGCACTGGCAACTTATCATTTAAAGAAACCTGTAAAATATTGTCTTCACAGGTTGGAAGATATGAGGATGACAGGCAAAAGAAATCCTTACTCTTCTGATTTTAAAATTGGTCTGGATAAAAATTTAAAGATCATTGCATACCAGGCAACATTTTATCAGAATGCAGGCGCCGCCGCAGATCTTTCTCCCGCTGTATTGGAAAGAACATTATTTCATTGTACCAACTCATACTTTGTTCCTAATGTAAAAGCAACTGCATATTGCTGCAGAACAAATCTGCCACCCAATACAGCATTCAGGGGTTTTGGCGGACCACAGGGAATGTTTGTTATAGAATCTGCCATTGCAAAAGCTGCTGAGCAATTAGGCATTGACGCATCAGAAATTCAAAAGAAAAATTTGCTAAAGGATGGCGATGAATTCCCTTACGGGCAAAAAGCAGAAAGCGAAGCAAAAAATTGCTGGGAAGAAGCGGAAGATATTTATGAAATTAAAAAATTACGAAAGCAGGTTAAAGAATTCAATGATAAAAGTCAACTGTATAAAAAAGGAATTTCTTTTATGCCCATTTGCTTTGGGATTTCTTTTACCAAAACTTTTATGAACCAGGCCAGAGCGCTGGTACATATTTATACAGATGGAAGTATAGGCATTAGCACAGGAGCAGTAGAAATGGGGCAAGGTGTAAATACCAAAATGGCACAGGTGGCGGCAACAATTTTTTCTTTACCATTATCAAAAATAAAAATTCATACAACCAATACTTTCAGAATTGCAAATACTTCTCCTTCTGCAGCAAGCGCCACGGCAGATCTTAACGGAAAAGCGGTTCAAATGGCATGTCTCAATTTAATAGGAAGACTAAAACCTGTTGCCGAAAAAATTTTAAAGCAATCATGTGATAAGATGCAGATCTCTGAAGGTCTTGTCCATATTGGTAATAAAAAGACTGAGCTTACATGGGGCAATCTTATTGCGACTGCCTACATGAGCAGGATCAATTTATCAGAGCATGCACATTACGCACCGCCGCAGGTTCATTTTGATCTGACAAAAGAAAAAGGACATCCATTTGCCTATCACGTTTATGGTACCGCAATTACGGTTGTAACTGTTGATTGCCTTCGTGGCATTTATACATTTGATGCAGTGAAAGTGGTGCATGATTTTGGCACAACAATGAACCCCGTGGTTGATCTCGGGCAAATTGAAGGAGGCATTGTTCAGGGAATGGGATGGATGACTATGGAAGAAATTATTTATGATAAAGAAGGAATATTAAGATCGAATGCACTATCAACTTATAAAGTGCCGGATATTTATTCAGTCCCTGAAGAAATAAAAGTTCAGTTCTTAAAAACCAAAAAAGATAATCTTGCCATCTTCCGCTCAAAAGCTGTAGGAGAGCCACCCTTGATGTATGGCATCGGTGCATTTTTTGCCATAAGAAATGCTATAAAAGCTTTTAACCCTTCTTCAGATGTAAAATTTTCTGCCCCTATCACTCCGGAAAAAGTTTTGCTTTCCTTATATCCCAATGCTGTAAAAGGAATGCTTCAAACATCTAAAGTGATCCATCAAACCGCATGAACAGGCAACTCTCTATCTGGAAATTCATAAAGAAAAGCTTTGAAGAAAACATTCCTGTAATGTTATTGTATGTAGTGGAAAGCTCGGGCAGCAGCCCGGGCAGGCAGGGATTTTTTATGGCAGTGAATGCAAATAAAGAAATGGAAGGTTCAATTGGTGGCGGAATAATGGAGCATAAGTTTGTTGAAATGGCGAAGGAAAAGCTTCAGGAAATAAGAAATAAGGAAGGTGACACACAAATTAAAAAGCAAATTCATGATAAAGCTACAGGTAAAAATCAAAGCGGAATGATTTGTTCCGGTGAGCAAACAATTCTTATTTACAGGGTAATGAAAAAAGATATTTTACAGATTGATAAAGTTATTGCTTCTCTTGAACAAAATATAAATGGAACCTTGCATCTATCTCCGGAAGGAATTTTATTTGAAGATGAATTGCCTGCAAAAGATTTTGAATTCAATTTAAAAAGTGAAGAAGACTGGAGCTATGCAGAAAAAATTGGCTACAAAAATCATTTATACATTGTTGGTGGCGGACATTGTGCATTAGCGTTTTCGAAGCTTATGGGCACGATGGATTTTTATATTCATTTGTTTGATGACAGGGAAGGATTGAACACAATCGAAACAAATAATTATGTTCATGAAAAAAAGATCGT
>JAYVEA010000055.1:0-5955 GCA_043749085.1 Chitinophagales bacterium | reverse complement strand
CACCTGCCTTCCAATCCGCAGGCGTTGCTACACTATAATTTGCCGTAAGCTGTAAAGAATCTATCACACGTAAAACTTCATGAAAATTTCTTCCTGTTGATGCAGGATAAGTAATCATCAACTTTACTTTTTTATCAGGACCAATAACAAATAATGAACGAACTGTAAAAGTTTCCGATGCATTTGGATGTATCATGCCATACAGGTTTGAAACAGTTCTATCCTCATCAGCGATGATTGGAAAATCAACAGTACAATTCTGTGTTTCGTTGATATCATTTCTCCAGCCCATGTGTTTATCCAAAGGATCAACGCTAACTGCCAGTACTTTTACATTTCTTGCTTCAAACTCATTTTTCAGCAATGCGGTTCTCCCCAATTCAGTTGTACAAACAGGGGTGTAATCTGCAGGGTGAGAAAATAATACACCCCAGCTGTTACCGAGGTATTCGTAAAAATTTATTTCACCTTCGGTTGTTTTTGCGGTAAAGTCGGGAGCAGTGTCCCCTAAACGTAAACTCATATAATATTAATTTAAAATTATGCTAAGATATTAATATCCTACCAAATTAGTAGAATAAGTTTTAAGTTTGTACGATGCTTTCCAAAAAAACCCAATATGCATTCAGGGCGCTAACAGACCTCGCAGAAAATTATGGCAAGGGACCTATACATATCTGCGATATTGCCGAGCGGAAAAATATCCCATTAAAATTTTTAGAGAATATATTGAATGAGCTTAAAAAATCTGATTTTTTAGAGAGTAAAAAAGGGAAAGGTGGTGGTTATGTTTTAAAACATTCTCCAAAAAAGATAAATCTAGCCGCAGTAATAAGAATAATTAACGGGCCTATTGCTTTACTGCCTTGTGTAAGTTTAAATTTTTACAGAAGATGTGAAGATTGCAATGAAGAGAACTGCGGATTACGAAGAGTAATGGCGCTTACAAGAGATGCTACCTTAAAGATACTGGAGAAGAAAACACTTCAGGACATTCTTAGTGGAGAGCGCCTGGTTATTTGAATTTTCCTGCGGCTCTTGCAATACTTGTTTTACCAAACCTGTTCTTTACGTTATCAATGGCTTTATATAAATCAGACTTTTTTTCTGTATCACTAAAGAGGTTTGTTTGCACCGCATTGTTGGTCAATTCGCTCAAGCGCACACCCAGTAGGCGAACCGGCGTTCCTTTTTTATACAATTTGTGAAAGAGATTTTTTACAACCGGTATCATTTCATCTTCTGCAGCGGTGTAGGGAATAGTTGTTTGGCGTGAAGTTGTTTCAAAATCAGGATAGCGGATCTTTACCGCTATGCAGCCCGCAACTTTTTCTTCCTGCCTTAATTCGTAAGCAATTTTTTCCGTCATCCTTACCACTTCGCTCATTAAAAATTTCATATCCAGCACATTTTCATCAAAAGTAGTTTCTGTAGAAATAGATTTTGCTTCATGATACGGAGCGACTTTGGAACTATGAATTCCCTGCGCTTTATTCCAAAGATCTATTCCCCATTTGCCTATCCTGTTTTCCAGTTCATCAGGAGTACTTTTATGAATATCAGCAATTGTATTTATTTCCATGTGTTTTAATACCTGCTCCGTTTGCTCTCCAACACCGGGAATCTTATTTACATCAAGCGGCGCTAAAAATTCTTTTTCTTTTCCGAAAGGCACCTGCAGGTAACCGTTGGGCTTTGCTTCATTGGTAGCCATTTTTGCAACCATTTTATTATTAGCTAAACCGAAAGAAATTGGCAATCCTGTTTCCTTAATTATTTGCTGGCGCAGATCAATGGTCCATTGCAGTGGATCAAAATATTTATCCATTCCTGTGAGGTCTAAATAAAACTCATCCACTGAAGCTTTTTCAAACAACGGCGCTTTGGCAGCAATGATTTCTGTAACCCATCTTGAATAACGGCTATACTCTGCATAATTCCCTTTTACAAAAATTGCCTGCGGACAAAGCCGCCTTGCCTGTGAAGATGGCATTGCAGAATGAATTCCAAATTTTCTTGCCTCATAGCTGCAGGCCGCTACCACACCACGTTCTGCGCCACCAACAATTACAGGCTTGCCTTTTAATGATGGATCATTTAGTACTTCTACAGAAACGAAAAATGAATCCAGATCGAAGTGAGCAATGATATGTTGTATGGAAGAAGACATGAGCAAATTTACTCATTTATGAAGAAGGGTTTACCTATAAATCTCCAGCAGTCCATCCGGCAGCGTTACATAAACCTTCCTCCCTTTTTTATCTATCTTATCTAAAAATTCTTCGTGGATTGGTATCAGTGCTTCTTTACCATTCAATAATATTTTACATAAAACCTGGTGCCGTTGTTCAATAATTTCCAAGATCTCTCCAAGATCTTCTTCCTCATTTATTATTGTGTAGCCTAATAAAGAAATGGGTGCAGAGCTTGCAGCGAACTTTTTAAAATCATCTTCCAGCAACCATATTTCTTTTTGCACCAATTTGTGTGCAGCTTCTTTACTGCCTATGCCTTCAAACTTTATAGAGGTTTCTGTATCGCTTTTTATTTTGGCTGATTCAATAAAGTATGGAATGAAGCTGTCTTTTTTTTCTTCGATAAAAAGTGTTTCCAATCCTTTTAAAGAAGTTTTTTTACCGAGGCTGTGCTGTAATATTATTTCGCCCTCTAACCTGTAAGTGGCAACGAGTTTGCCTATTTTAAAATAATTATCCATAGTAAGTATCGCAAAGAAACAAAGAATCGCAAAGAAACAAAGATCCTTAGCGCACTTTGCGATACAAAATAAAAAGCCCCGATAAAAACCGGGACCTTAAGTAAATAGTTATGGTAAAGATTTATTCTTCTGTTTTTGGTTCTGCTTCAGCACCTGCATCAGCATCCTGTGCAACTTCGGAAGCTTGTGGAGCCTCTTCAGTTTTTTTAGGCGCTTCTCTCTTTACAAAAGGTTGTGTGCCTTTCGGCCTTGCCTTTTTATGACTTTCCTGGCGCTTTGCAAATTCCTGTTCGTGCTCTCCGCTCCACTTGGTGAATTTTTCCATTGCTGTTGCCTCATCAAACAAACCAAGACTAACACCACGTAATAAATGCTTAAGAAAAAGAACTCCTTTAAAACTTAGTATCCTGCGTACAGTATCAGTTGGCTGTGCACCTTTGTGCAGCCAGTCCAAAGCTTTTTGCCTGTCGATCTGAATGGTAGCAGGAACTGTTAAGGGATTATAAGAGCCTAATTTTTGGATGAATTTTCCATCTCTCGGACTACGTCCGTCTGCAACTACTATAAAGTAAAAGGGTCTCTTCTTTGAGCCATGCCGTTGCAATCTCATTTTTACAGCCATAAAAAATAGAAATTTTTTTTGGGTTGTGAATTAATTTAGTTTCTAAAGGATTGCGAAGATAAGGAGTGAGAGCACAAAATCCAAATGAAAAAAAACAAAAATTATCTTTTACCCATTCCCATTAACTTTCCCATGGGCATTTTGTTCATCATTTTCATCATATCCTTCATTTGATCAAATTGCTTTATAAAAGCATTTAATTCAGCAATATCCTTTCCGCTCCCTTTTGCTATCCGCTGTTTGCGGCTGGGGTTTATCACATCAGGATTTCTGCGCTCTTCCAGGGTCATAGAGTTTATCATTGCCTCAATTCCTTTAAAAGAATCATCGTTAATATCCACATCTTTTATCTGCTTGCCTACCCCGGGTATCATTCCCATCAGGTCTTTAAGATTACCCATTTTTTTTATCTGCTGCAACTGGGTTTTAAAGTCTTCAAAATCAAATTGATTTTTACGGATCCTTTTCTCCAGCTTCCTTGCCTGCTCTTCATCAAATTGATCCTGCGCTTTTTCTACCAGACTTACAATATCTCCCATGCCCAATATCCGCCGCGCCATACGCTCGGGATAAAAAATATCCAGTGTATCCATCTTTTCGCCACTGCTGGTAAACTTTATCGGCTTGGTAACAGTATATTTAATTGATATGGCAGCACCGCCTCTTGTATCACCATCTAATTTTGTAAGAACAACACCAGTAAAATCTAACCTGCGATTAAATTCGGCTGCAGTGTTAACCGCATCCTGTCCTGTCATACTATCAACCACAAATAAAATTTCCTGTGGATTAACAGCAGATTTAATATTCGCAACTTCGGTCATCATCACTTCATCAACCGCTAAACGACCCGCAGTATCTATGATAAGAACATTTTTATTTTTTGATTTAGCTTCTTTAATTGCATTTTGAACAATGGAGACAGCATCTTTATTTTCAGGCTCGCTGTACACATCAACATTAACCTGTTCTCCTAAGATCTTTAACTGTTCTATCGCTGCAGGACGATAAATATCTGCAGCAACCAGCATTGGTGATTTACCTTTTTTTGTTTTAAGATAATTTGCCAGCTTACCACTGAAAGTTGTTTTACCACTACCTTGTAATCCTGCAATTAAAATGATGGTGGGATTACCTTGCAGGTCAAGATCGCTTTCGGTGCCGCCCATTAATTCAGCAAGCTCATCCTTTACGATCTTTACCATTAATTGCCCTGGGCTGATAGCATTAATAACTTTTTCTCCGCTGGCTTTTTCTTTAACCGAATCAGTAAACTCTTTGGCAATTTTATAGTTCACATCCGCATCTACTAATGCACGGCGAATTTCTTTTAAGGTAGAGGCAATATTTAATTCTGTAATTCTTCCCTGGCCTTTCAGGTTCTTAAAAGCGGAATCCAATTTATCACTTAATGATTCGAACATGATCTATTATAAAGTTTGAATTGCAAAAATAAAAAAGTGAATATAACTAATGTCATATTCACTTTAAATATGTGAAGCAAAATTAAGAAATCTTAGCCCATATATGCTCTAAGCATATCACATCGTGTGGCTGATCTTAATTTTATTAAAGCTTTATCTTTTATTTGTCTTACCCTTTCTCTTGTTAAATGAAAATGGTCGCCAATATCTTCAAGGCTCATTGGATGATCGATTCCTATTCCAAAGAAATAACGGATAACATCTTTTTGCCTTTCAGTTAATGCACTTAATGAGCGGTCGATCTCTTTTTTAAGAGACTCTTTAAATTCTATTTTAAGATCGCTGCTGTCAGCGTTGGGATTGCGTAAAACATCAATCAGCGTACTTTCTTCTCCTTCGCTTAAAGGAGAATCCATGCTAAGATGGCGGGTTGCCACACTTAAGGTTGCAGCCACTTCTTCAGTATCCATATCTAAGTGTATCGCTAATTCCTCAGGCGTTGGTTCTCTTTCAAATTCCTGTTCCAATTGAGAATATGCCCTGCTTATGCGATTAGTTAATCCAACTTTATTTAACGGAAGGCGAACAATTCTTGCCTGTTCTGCGAGAGCCTGTAAAATACTTTGACGTATCCACCAAACACCATAGGAAATAAATTTAAATCCACGTGTTTCATCAAAACGTTGAGCTGCTTTTATTAATCCAAGATTTCCTTCATTGATAAGATCGGGTAAAGTAAGTCCCTGGTTTTGATATTGTTTTGCTACAGAAACTACGAAACGTAAATTGGCTTTGGTTAATCTGTCTAAGGCTTTTTGATCTCCCTGTTTAATCAGAACGGCTAGCCTTACTTCTTCTTCGGGTGTAATAAGATCTACTTTGCCGATCTCCTGGAGGTACTTCTCTAAACTTTGACTTTCGCGGTTAGTGATAGATTTAGAGATCTTGAGCTGGCGCATACTCATAAGCTGGTATTTATTGGTTTATTGGTAAAATTTGGACTTCTGTAGTGGTTAACGCTTTGTTAATAATGCCACATAACGTAAATTATGCTAATTATAGTATGTTACAAAATATTATTTATTAGGAACGTAGCATCAATACTTTTTATGAGTATTGGTTCCCACCAAATTTATTGGTGAGAAAGAGAAATAAAATTTTGTTTAGTTGATTTATTTTCTATTATTGCACAT
>JAYVEA010000054.1:0-17265 GCA_043749085.1 Chitinophagales bacterium | reverse complement strand
ACAGGTGTTGAAGGTGTGACCTTTGGCGCTGCAGTTCCTGAACCCCGGGAACTGGTACAACCATTTACGGTTTGAGTAACGGTATAAATTCCGGCAGTAGTTACAGTAACAGACGGTGTTGTTTCATTGTTACTCCACAATAATGTTCCTGCAGCGGTTGTAAATAATGTTGCTGTTCCATTGCAATTATTTACAACAGTAATAACCGGTGCGGCAGGTGTTACTGGCTGAGAATTTATTGCCACACTTGTTGGTAGGGAAATACAGCCATTATCATTTTTCGCTGTGATGGTATATGTTTTAGGAATTAATCCAGAATATAGGCCTGAAGTATTCGTGTATGATGCCTGATCTAAACTGTAATAAATGCCTGCTCCGGTTGCGGGTGCTGTTACATTTATTGTTCCGGTAGCAATTGTACATGTTGGTTGAATAGCTGTTAACGATGGAGTAACCGGACGATCCAGAATAGTAATGGTTACAGGATCAACCGTAGTGCAAACATCTTTAGCTGTTCCTTTTATGTAATAGATGCCGCTTACATTAACTGCTGCAGGATTATTAATAGGAACAGTTGCATCTACATCTGTAAAATAAGTAAAGTTTAAGCTGGCATCACTTCCGGCAGTGATGGCAGGTTTAGTAATGTCAGTTGTTCCCGGCGCACATATCGAAGCTGGATTATGAGTTTCACTATTTACTATTTTGCAACATCCACCATATCCCATTACTTCGGTTTGATTAATCGCCCTGTTATAAATTCTTACTTCATCAATTACCCCGCTAAACCAATATGGATAAAAAGGCAAATTTGTTCTGCCTATAAATAAGTCTTCATCATTTGTCATATTAAGTCCCGTAACATCAAGAGACATTTTAAGGACACAATCAACATACAGCTTGGCGGTTTTTCCATCATACGTATACACTACACTATACCATTGATCTTTTTGAATCCAGTTATAACCATAATCCTGTTTTGTTCCCAACCCCTGTCCGTAAAAATATTCATGAGTTATGTCAACATTTGGTCCGCAGCTGTAATTGCCGGGGTAATGATTTTCATCAAGCCGTATTTTATAAGCAGGAGAACCTTCGGTATTTCCTTTCATTACAATAGAATTTCCACGACATGGCCCTATATAAAAGTCTTTTACTTTTACCCATGCACAAATTGAAATAGCTGAAGATGGGTTTAGTGATGGCGAGTTCGGGATCTGTATGTAATTATCTATGCCATTAAAAGAATAGGCACTATTGGCATTTCCTGATCTGTCCGCTGTTAAAGTAGCATTATTAAAAATTGGATTATTACCATTACCGCTGGCATCATTAGCATTTCCATTAAAAGGATAATATGCTACCAGTCCCTGAGATAAATTAATTTGGGAGAAGCATGTATTACTTAATAATAAAAAAAGTATGATGTAAAAATTTTTCATCGGGATGATTAGGATACCGAGTGCTTAATTATAACGGGAAATAGCCCGTATAATTGTGCGGAGCAATAGCTTTTAATTCCTTCTTTATTACCGGTGAAACTTTGAGTGAATCTATAAAAGCGTGAATGCTATTATTATTTAAAATAGTATTACCTCTCGTTAACTGCTTTAAAGCTTCATAAGGTTCAGGGTAATTCTCTCTTCTTAAAATAGTTTGTATTGCTTCAGCAACAACAGCCCAATTGTTATCAAGATCTTCATTGATTTTTTGTTCATTCAATATTAATTTACTCATTCCTTTTTGAATAGAGCGCATTGCGAAAATTGTATGCGCAACTGGAACACCAATGTTTCTAATTACTGTTGAATCTGTAAGGTCTCTTTGCAATCTTGATATGGGAAGTTTGGCTGAAAGGTGCTCCAGTAAAGCATTTGCAATACCAAGATTACCTTCTGCATTTTCAAAATCAATAGGATTTACTTTATGTGGCATGGCGCTGCTGCCAACTTCATTCTTATTTATTTTTTGTTTGAAGTAATTCATGGAAATGTATTGCCATACATCCCTGCACAGATCGATCAAAATGGTATTGATGCGTTTTATATTATCGAAATGAGCAGCCAGCATATCATAATGTTCAATCTGTGTGGTAGATTGCTGGCGCTTTAATCCTAATTTATTTTCAACAAATTGATCGGCAAATTTCATCCAGTTTGTTTTAGGAAATGCAACAACATGAGCATTAAAATTCCCGGTGGCTCCGCCAAACTTTGCAGTAAATGGGATTTGTTTAAATAACTCAAGCTGATTCCGGATCCTTTCTGCAAAAACCATTATCTCTTTCCCCAAAGTTGTTGGTGAAGCCGGCTGGCCATGTGTATGTGCAAGCATTGGGATATTTTTCCAGTGTCCCGCTAATGCTTCTAAATTATCTTTTACTTCTGTGATCAAAGGCAGATATTCTTTCTCAATTGCATCCTTCCATAAGATTGGGATGGCGGTATTATTTATATCCTGCGAGGTTAAGCCGAAGTGTACCCACTCTTTTATCTTTTCTCCACCGGCCTTTTCTAATTCATCTTTTAAAAAATATTCAACAGCTTTTACATCATGATTGGTTATGGCTTCAATCTTTTTTATTTTTTGCGCATCTGGTAATGAAAACTCCTTTATTACTTTTTGCAAATGACCTTTAGCTTTGGATGGAAGCACAAAGAATTTCTTCTCTGTCAGGAAAAAAAAATATTCAACTTCAACAATAACTCTTTGTTTAATTAATGCAAACTCTGAAAAATATGCAGAGAGATGTCCGGTTTGTTTCCTGTAACGTCCGTCAATAGGCGAAATAGCAGTAAGTGGCTGAAGCTCCATGCATCAAAGATAAAAAATTGCTGCAAGTCTTTTTAATTTAATAAGTATCTGTTGCTATGCATTAAATTTGCAGACTTTTAAATTAGACGAGTTGGAAAGAAAAATTAGAGTGGGTGCAGTAAATTACCTCAATACCAAACCACTTATTTATTGGTTTGAAAAGGGAGAAATGAAAGATGAAGTTGATCTTCTTGTTGAATATCCTTCAAAAATTGCGGCAATGCTTATCAATGATGAAATTGATGTAGGGTTAGTTCCTGTAGCCATCATTCCTGAATTGAAAGAGCATTATATAATTTCAAATTACTGTATTGGATGTGATGGTGAAGTTGGAAGCGTTTGTGTATTCAGTGAAGTTCCTTTAGAAAAAATTGAAAAGGTTTTATTGGATTACCAAAGCAGAAGTTCTGTTGAGCTTCTTAAAATATTAATAAAAGAATATTGGAAAATTGATCCTGCAATTGAAAACACTTCCCAGGATTATCGCGGAGATATAAAAGGAACTACTGCCGCATTAATGATTGGTGACAGGGCGTTGGAACAAAGAAAAATTTCAAGCTATAAATATGATCTTGGTTTAGAATGGAAAAAATTTACAGGGCTTCCATTTGTTTTTGCGGCATGGATCAGCAATAAAAAATTAGATCGGTCATTTATTGATTCTTTTAATAAAGCAACCCAAATTGGATTACAACAAATAGATAAAGTAGTCAATGATAATCCATATCAATTGTTTGACCTGAAAACATATTATACATCTTATATAAACTACTCTCTGGATGAGAAAGCAAGAAAAGGATTACAACTTTTCCTTGAGAAATTAAACAGGGTTGGGTACGCAAAACAGAACTGAGGGGTATTTAAAATGAATATAATATTTTTGATGTCTTATAGCTATAATTAATTATATGAAAGTTGTAATTTTTGCCGGAGGCCTTGGAACACGTATCAGTGAGGAAACAGATGCCCGGCCGAAGCCAATGGTAGAGATCGGGGGGAAACCGATCATCTGGCATATCATGAAGATCTACAGCCATTTTGGTTTTAATGATTTTATTATTTGTCTTGGCTATAAAGGATACATCATCAAAGAATATTTCATGAATTATTTTTTACATAATTCTGATATTACCATCGATCTTAAAAATAATAAAGTACAAATACATGACTCAACTTCCGAACCATTTACTGTAACATTGGTTGAAACCGGGTTGGAAACCAAAACCGCAGGAAGGTTAAAGCAAGTACAAAAGTATATTGGCGAAGAAGATTTTATGCTTACGTATGGCGATGGCGTGTGCGATGTAAATTTAAAAGAGCTCCTTCATTTTCATAAAGAACATAATAAGATAGCAACGGTAACTTCGATCCAGCTTGACTCAAGATTTGGAGGAATGGAAGTTAATGATACCGGAGAAGTGATAGCATTCAGGGAAAAGGCGCATGATGAAAGCAAATGGATCAATGGCGGCTTTTTTGTTTTAAAACCCGAAGTATTTAAATACCTGGATGGCGATATTACCAATATGATGTGGGAAGACAGGCCACTGGAAAGGCTTGCAGCAGATAACGAATTAATTGCTTACAGGCATAATGGTTTTTGGAAATGTATGGATGCGTTACGTGACAAGATTGAACTGGAAGATTTATGGAAAAATAATGATGCGAAATGGAAAGTCTGGTAAATCAGGAAACCCTTCAAAAATATTATAGTGGCAAAAAAGTTTTTGTTACAGGTCATACAGGTTTTAAAGGATCATGGCTGATAACATGGCTGCATTTATTAGGCGCTTCAGTAAAGGGATATGCGCTGCAACCCGAAAATGAAAAAGATATTTTCAATGTTGTTTCTTCCCACATAAATATTGAAAGTATTATTGAAGACATAAGAGATAAACAAAAATTACAGCAGGAAATAATTTCTTTTCAACCCGATTTTATTTTTCATTTAGCCGCACAGGCGATGGTTCGCCGCTCTTATGAAATACCGGCAGAGACTTTTGAAGTAAATACAATAGGTACTGCAAACCTGCTGGAAGTTATTACTCACCTGGATAAAAAGTGTACAACAGTTATTATAACCACTGATAAGGTGTATGAAAATAAAGAGCGAAATAAATTGTATAAAGAAAAGAATAGATTGGGTGGATATGATCCATACAGTGCGAGCAAAGCTTGCACAGAATTGGTTACAGAATCTTTTCACCGATCTTTTTTCAATATAAAAAAAATAGATACACATCAAAAAGCTTTAGCAACTGCCAGGGCCGGAAATGTTATTGGTGGCGGCGATTGGAATAAAGACAGAATAATCCCTGACATTATTAATAATTTAATATCAGGAACTCCAATTCCTGTACGCTATCCGGATGCAATAAGGCCATGGCAGCATGTTCTGGAACCTTTGGGAGGATATTTAAAACTTGCGGCTTTACTTAATGAACATCCTCAAAAATTATCAGCCTCTTACAACTTTGGTCCAAAAAAGAAAGATCATCTTACCGTAAAAAGCCTGGTAAATTTTGCTATCGATTGCTGGGGAACAGGTAATTGGAAAGATATTTCTGATACATCACAGCCACATGAAGCAGGAATTTTGAAGCTAAATATAAAACGTGCAAAAAAAGAATTGAACTGGCAACCAAAATTAAACAGTAAAGATGCTATACATTGGACGATCGATTGGTATAAGCAGCCATCTGAAATGCTTTTTGATTATACTGTTGCACAAATTAAAAGCTATCAGCACAAATGAAATTTGAACAAACTAAACTTGAAGGAAGTTATGTTGTAGATATACTTGCAACAACTGATGAAAGAGGATGGTTTGCAAGAACATTTGATAAAGAAGAATTTAAACAAATTGGATTTAACGGCGAATGGGTACAGCTCAATCATTCCTTCACTAATAAAAAAGGAACAATAAGAGGAATGCATTATCAACTACCTCCTTTTGCCGAAATAAAATTAGTTAGATGTATTGCAGGTGCTGTGTTCGATATAGTTATTGATCTTAGAGAAAACTCAAATACCTTTTTGCAATGGTTTGGAACAGAACTTTCGTCAGTGAATAAAAAAATGCTTTACATTCCTGAAGGATTTGCGCATGGATTTCAAACACTGCGGGATAATTGTGAATTGATCTATCATCATTCTCAATTTTATAAACCGGGCTTTGAAGGCGGAATAAAATACAATGACACACTTATCAATATTCAATGGCCGGTTGATGTAATAAATATTTCTAAAAGAGATGAAGAACACCCTTTACTCGATAAAAATTTTAAAGGAATAAAAATATAATAATGAACTGCAGATTTTGTAAAGCTCCTTTAACCAATGTTTTTATTGACCTGTATAATTCTCCTGCATCTAATTCTTTTTTAATTGCAGAACAATTAAATGAACCTGAAACATTTTACCCGTTAAAGGTGTTTATATGCGATAAATGTTTTTTGGTGCAGGTAGATGAATACAAAAAATCTGATGCTATATTCAGCAGTGATTATGTTTACTTCTCTTCCTTTTCTACAAGCTGGCTGGCACATGCAAAGGAGTATACAAAAAAGATGACGTCGCGGTTTTCATTAAATAATAACTCACAGATTATAGAGATAGCCAGTAATGATGGTTATCTTCTGCAATATTTTAAAGAAATAAATATTCCTGTACTTGGTATTGAACCTACGGCCAATACTGCTGAAGCGGCAAAGGAAAAGGGGATCGAATCTGTGATTGATTTTTTTGGTGTAAGACTTGCAAATGAGTTAACAGCGAAAAAAATAAAGGCAGACCTGTTACTGGGCAACAACGTACTGGCACATGTTCCTGATATTGTAGATTTTGTAGGAGGAATGAAAATACTGCTTAAAAAAGATGGAATAATAACAATGGAATTTCCGCATTTAATGCAGTTAGTAGACAATAACCAGTTCGATACAATTTATCATGAGCATTTTTCTTATCTATCATTCCATACTGTAAAACAAATTTTTGAATCGCAGGGGTTAAAGATATTTGACGTGGAAGAGATTCCTACGCATGGAGGTTCATTGCGGATATATGCAACGCACAAGGAAAATGACAAACAGGAAATATCCGGAAATGTAACTGCGCTTTTACAAAAAGAATATTCAAAGGGAATGAACAGGCTTGAATACTATAATAACTTTCAACAAAAGGCATTAAAAGTAAAATTAGATTTAACTGACTTTCTCATTAAGCAAAAAAAAGAAAACAAAACAGTAGCAGCATATGGCGCTGCAGCAAAAGGAAATACGCTTTTAAATTATTGCGGAATAAAAAGTGACCTCATAGAATTTGTTGTTGACGCCAATCCGCATAAGCAAAATAAATATTTACCCGCAAGCCATATACCTGTTCTGAATGAAGAACAATTAAAAAAAGACAAACCGGATTACATTATTATTCTTCCATGGAATTTAAAAAAAGAAATAACAACACAATTAGGTTACATAAAAGACTGGGGTGGAAAATTTGTAGTAGCAATTCCTGAACTTGAAATTTTTTAAAATGAAAATTTTAGTAACAGGTGCAACAGGTTTTGTAGGCCAGCATGTAATAAACGAGCTCCTCAAATATGATCATCAGATTATTGCTGCGCTAAGAGATAAAACTTCAACTACCAATCTTCCCGGTAAAATAAAAACTGTTGCACTTGATCTCGATAATCTGAATCCAATCAAAAATTATTTTTTAGAATCAGGCAAGCCGGACCTATTGATACACCTTGCCTGGCAAGGGTTACCCAACTACAAAGAGAAATTTCATTTAGAAAAAAATCTTCCTTCTCATTCGGCCTTTTTAAAAAATATGGTAAATAATGGCTTAGAAAATTTAGTTGTAACAGGCACCTGCTTTGAATATGGAATGAAAGAAGGTTGCCTGTCAGAAGAAATGAAAAGTGATCCGCAAAATCCTTATGCATTGGCAAAAGATGAACTGCGCAAATTTTTAGAGCAATTGCAAAAGCAAAAACATTTTAATTTAAAGTGGATCCGATTATTTTATATGTATGGTAAGGGGCAAAACCCTAATTCGTTACTTTCGCAACTGGAAAACGCTTTGCAAAAGGATGAAACTGTTTTTAATATGAGTGGCGGTGAGCAATTAAGAGATTATTTACCTATAGAAAAAGTAGCTGAAAATATTGTAAGAATATTTCTGCAAAACAAAATTAATGGAATCATCAATTGCTGCAGCGGACAACCCATTAAAGTAAAAACACTGGTAGAAAATTATTTAAACAAAATCAATAAAAAAATCAAATTAAATCTTGGATATTACCCATATCCTGATTATGAAGCAATGGCTTTTTGGGGAGATGATACCAAACTTAAAAAAATAGTAACTAATGAATGATCCGGTACAACAGTTTGTTGAAGAAAGAGAAATTAGAATTAAAGGAAATGCAGAAAATAAAAAGCTGATGGTGGCAGCTAAAGAATTTAATAATGCATCCAACTCTGCACAATACTCTTACAATTTTAGCTGGATGGGCAGACCGATCATTCAATATCCGCAGGATATGATAGCAATGCAGGAAATAATATGGAATTTAAAACCTGACCTGATTATTGAGACTGGGATTGCACATGGTGGATCACTAATTTATTATGCATCTTTGTTAGAATTGATTGGAAATGGAGAAGTGCTGGGAATTGATATTGACATTCGTGAATATAACAGGAAGGAGATAGAAAAACACTCAATGTTTAAACGTATAAAAATGATCCAGGGATCTTCAATCGCTAACGAAACATTTGAGCAGGTTAAAAAATATGCAGATGGGAAACTAAAGATCATAGTTGTGCTTGATTCCAACCATACACATGATCATGTAATGAAGGAATTGGAATTATATTCTCCTTTAGTAAATACCGGCTCTTATATTGTGGTTTTTGATACAATAGTGGAAGATCTTCCTGAAGGTTATTTTTCGCAATCACGCCCATGGGGAATTAGTAACAATCCCAAAACTGCCGTTAATGAATTTTTAAAGAAGAACAGCAATTTTGTGACCGATGAAATGATTGATAATAAACTTTTAATAAGCGTAGCGCCATCAGGCTATTTAAAAAGGATTACTTAATTATAATTGCATAGCATAATTCTAAATTAATTTAATGCCGTTAATAAGTTTTTGTTTAACTACATACAAGCGCAGAGAAATTCTTAAAAATACTTTAGAAAGCATACTACGACAGGATTTTGATGACTATGAGGTAATTGTTTCTGACAATGATGTTGAAGAAAGCGGCAAATCAGTTTTACAGCAAATAAATGATTCGAGGTTTAAATATTTTGCTAATGGTGCAAACCTTGGTATGAAACCCAGTTTTAATAAAAGCCTGGAAAGATCATCAGGTGAATATATAGTAATGATGGCCGATGACGATCCTGTTTATTTTGATATGGCATCAACATTAGTAAAATTATCAAAAAAATACCCTGGGTATGGAATGTATATGGGTGGATGTGATTGGTTTTGCATAGATGCTGAAATTGCAAAACTTTATAAATTAAATATTGGAAATAACTCTTGTTTATCTAATGAGCATGATTTAAACTATGTACAGGCCTATAGTGCTGATGAATTTTTATTAAATTTTTTTTCATTTAAAATTTTCCCGCACTATTTATGGTCTACATGTATAGTTAGAAGAAATATTTTAATTGATAAAGGAGGTATCCCAGATTATGGAACACCATTTCTTGGAGATTATGCTTACCTGCCAATAATGGCATCAGATTCAGGTTGCGTAGTTATCAATAAATCACTAGGGTGTCAGGCTCTTCATCCTGAAAATTTTGGAAGAGATCAAAATGAACAGATAATTACTGCCGCCAAAAATTATCCTAAATACGTGGGTGAAAGATTAAATCATTTGCCTTCCTGGCCATTGATTGAAAAAAAATTATTAGATTTTACCGGACTCTGGGTTGTTACCCACTTATCATTTTTAAAAAATTATTTTAAAAAATTAAACGAAAATAAAGATTTCAAAACGATTGAAAGCGAAATTTTTAAAATTGATTTTATCAAAAAGTATAGATTAAAATATTATTTAAAAACTCATTCCCCTTTCCTCCATGATCAAATTGTTTTGTTAAAGCGAAAATTTAAATAAAGAAATTAACCGATTGGTTTTAATGAAAAAATTCAGCATAATATTACCTGTAAAAAATGGCAGAAAATACGTAAAAGAATGTATTCAAAGCATTCTTTCTCAATCCCTGAATGATTTTAATTTGCTTGTTTTGGATAACTGCAGCAGTGATGGCACCTTACAATGGATACAGTCTCTTAATGATGAAAGGATAATTATTGATAGATCAGAAAAGCCATTATCAATTGAGGAGAACTGGGGCAGAATTCTCTCCATTCCTAAAAATGAATTTATTACATTGATAGGTCATGATGATATTTTAAAACCCGAATATCTAAAAGTGATGAATGACCTGATCAATAAATTTCCTGATGCCAGCCTCTATCAAACTCATTTCAATTATATAGATTCGGGAGGAAAAAAAATCCGTTCTTGTAAACCGATGAAAGAATCAGAAAATGGCCCTGAATTCTTACAATCCGTTTTACAAAATAAAATTGATATAGTTGGAACAGGTTTTATGATGCGTTCAAAAGATTATGATGAAATTGGCGGAATACCCATGTACCCAAACTTATTATTTGCTGACTTTGAATTATGGTTAAATCTTACTGCTAAAAATTATAAGGTTACAGCTAACGAAGAAGATTTTTATTTCAGGTTACATCAAAGCACAAGTTCAATTTCATCCGACTTAAAGTATCAACTTGCATTTGAAAAATTCGTTTATTTTTTGTCAAAACTAAAAACTCACGCTCCTGCTTATCAGCAGGTAATTGAGGAAAATGGAGATAGGTTTCTCATGCATTATTGCAAAAGCTTATCGCATCGTATTTTAAGAACACCAAAAGAAAAAAGAGAGAACCTCTCAGTTAAATCTGTTTTAGAAAAAGTAAAAAAATATTCTATTCTCTTAACTTCAACTCAGCACTTTAATCCTCTTACAAATTTTACTATTCTATTAGCCAGGATAATTGATAGTAATATAATTAGCAGGAACTTATTCCTATTGTTCAAAAAAATTCACAGCAAACCTGTCTTTAATTAATATAGCCCCAAATTATGGAGCTATATTACTTTTTATAAATAGGATAATTAAACGTCAGTATCAGTCTTTACAGATTTTGTTACTGTAACCTTATCAGAACGTGTACTTGAATCACTATTATTACCACGCATTAAAGCCACAATAATCAAAAGTAATATTGCGCCACCTACAATCCAAACCCAGGGCTGGGTATACCATGTTTCCTGTGTAGTAACGGTAGTTGATGAGCTGGAGCTCTTACTGCTGCTGCTTCCGCCGGTACTATCCTGCGCAAAAGCCATAGCCTGTAAAAATGTAAGCATTAAGAAGGTTACCAAAGTTTTGTAAGAAAATGCTTTAATTAACTGTTTCATTTTTGATTGTTTTAGTGTTTGTAAAAATATTCGTCATTAAGATTGAATGAGCTAATTTAACCTTATTCAATAACTAAGCCAAGATATGTCCTTAAATAAATAGCTGCGTCAATTATCTTTCCATTTAAGTGACCAACGTTCATACTTTGTCCGCCCATTCCCGGTAGCACAGGGTATTTGCAAATAAAAAAGTGTATTGAAAAAAAACAAATGACAGTAAAAATATTTTTTTCATAATTAAAATTTTACCTGATGGCAGATGCTAAAAGCGGCGCAAAAAAGTGCAATAAAATGATAATGAAAACTGCTAATTATTATGAGTGATAATAATAAGATATTGACAGATATCTATGGAGTAATAATATTAAACACTACCTGCACAAAACCAATCAGGCAGCCAAATACTGCACCGGCGATTTTAAGAAATTGAAATTCTTTATTTGTTATTGTTTTTAAGATATACTCTAATTTTTCACTTGAAAAACCGGTTACTTTCTCCACAACAATTTTTTCCAGGTCAATATCATTTTTAAGTTGCTGCATATACCGGTACATTAAAGTAGGAAACATAGTTTCTAACTCATTCATAAAAGCTTCCTTAAGCTGATTAGTAGTTTTTTCACCAATAAATTTAGAGAGGATAGGAAATACGTCTCTTAATTTTTTATTCAAAAATGCATCAATATGTTTTTCAATTTCCGGCTTTAACTTTTCAAGATTATCTGTGCTGGTTATCCTTTGTTCAATGTCAGCAAAGGGTAATAACTCGGTACTTAAGTGCCCCAGCATTTGCGCAATTTTAATTTGATTTTTAGGAAATATTCCCTGGTATTTATACCCAAAAATATTTATCGCTTTCCGGGGATGAAACAACAGCTTTATTGCAAACCAGATAATGCCATATCCTATAAAGCCTGATAAAATAATTGTAATAAGATAATTATACCAATGCATAAAAAACGTGGCAAAGAAACAACATAATAAAACCTGTGCAAAATGTAATTTTCATCAGGAATGATTTTTTAATTATTTTTGACACCCGATAAACGGTGGTTGTAGCTCAGTTGGTTAGAGTTCCGAAATTTCGGGATGATTCTGAAGTCTTACTGCAAAAATAGTTCTTATAATAAACGGTGGTTGTAGCTCAGTTGGTTAGAGCATCAGATTGTGATTCTGAGGGTCGGGGGTTCGAGCCCCCTCATCCACCCAAAAATTTACAAGAAAAAATCAGCAATATTAATCCTGAACAAACGTTTGGGATTTTATTTAACAACGTTGCTAAAACCATAATCTTCTTTTTAATATCACAGGCAGATAATTTGCCACACATCATATTTATAAAACCTTTGTTAATTAAACAAGGTACTTTCAGTTATCGAAGCCAAAGTTTTATTTTTACGTATGTACAATACAATGAAATTTATTATGAGTAAAAAATTCCTTCCTATATTATTTTTATTGATCGGCGCCGGGCTATTTCTTACATTTAAAACAATGGGCAGAGGCGATGGCAGCAATGATAATCCAAAAACCAAAAATGAAAAAATTCTTCGTAACGTTGGCATCGTTTTGGAACAGGGGCATTACAGTCCAAAAAAAATTGATGATAACTTCTCAAAAGAAGTATTTAAAAAATACATCGAAGATCTTGATCCTGAAAAATTCATTTTCCTTCAAAAAGATATAGATGGTTTTAAAATATACGAAACAAAGATCGATGATGAAATTCATGGTTCCAGCCTTGAATCGTATTATGCTATTAACAAACTATACGTTAGCCGTTTGGATGAAATAATAAAAACTTATAAAGAAATTTTATCTAAACCCTTCACTTTTACTCCTGATGAAACCGTGGTAATGGATGGCGATAAGCGGGCATTTTCTAAAACCGAAGCCGAGAGATATGATTATGGAAGAAAACGACTTAAATATCTTGTTCTCAGCAGGTATTCTGACCTGATTGATGAAAAAGAAAAAAATATTGGCAAGTCAGGCTATGTTGCAAAGGCAGACAGCACGCTGGAAAGAGAAGCAAGAACACAGGTAATAAAGCAGATGGATCGTTATTTTGCAACGCTGATATCGCATAATAAACCCGATGCAATGTTTAGTGATTTTGTTAATGCTATTACAAGTGCAATGGATCCTCACACAACTTATTTTGCACCAATTGATAAACGCTCCTTTGATGAATTATTAAGTGGGACATTTTACGGCATAGGCGCACAATTAAAGGAAGATGATGGCAAAATAAAAATTGCAAGCCTTGTTACAGGTGGCCCTGCATGGAAATCGGGGAATATAATTGTTGAAGATGAAATAATAAAAATAGCACAAGGTAAAGGTGATCCTGTGGATGTAACAGGCTATTCAGTTACAGATGCCGTTAAATTGATAAGAGGATCTGAAAAAAATTCAGAAGTAAGACTTACTTTAAAAAAGCCTGATGGAACTACAAAAGTGGTAAGCCTTTTAAGAGATAAAATAAATCTTGAAGAAACTTTTGTAAAGAGTGCTATTGTAAATGGTACACATAAGATTGGATACATATATTTACCGGAATTCTATGCGAATTTTGAAGATCCACAAGGCAGAAGATGCGCAGTAGATGTAGCTAAAGAAATCGAAAAATTAAAAGCAGAAAATGTAGAAGGCATCGTTATGGATCTTCGTGGAAATGGCGGTGGTTCATTATACGATGTGGTTGACATGGTAGGGTTATTTATTCCCGAAGGACCAATTTGCCAGGTTAGAGGCAGGGATGAAAGGCCATTAGTTTTAAATGACAGAGATAAAGGCGTTCTATATACAGGGCCGCTTACCGTTATGGTAGACGAATTAAGTGCTTCTGCTTCTGAAATTTTTGCTGCCGCAATACAGGATTATAATAGAGGAATTATTATAGGCAGTTCTTCAACTTATGGCAAGGGAACAGTACAAAGAGATGTTTCTCTGGATCCCGAAGCAGAAAATATCTTCTTTAAAAAACCACCAACCGATGGCTTGGGAAATGTAAAACTTACTTTTAGAAAATTTTACAGGATAAATGGCGGTGCTACACAATTAAAAGGGGTAACTCCTGACATTGTTGTTCCTGACAGGTTAGAATATGTAAAATTCCGGGAAAAAGATAACCCGGATGCACTAAGCTGGGATGTGATTCCAAAGGCTGAGTATACCCCATGGAACCCGGGTTATGACGTACACTCTTTAATAAATAAAACCAGTCAGCAACTTAATAGCGATACCATTTTTAAACAGATTAAAAACGGTACTCAGTTACTTGAAAAAAATGCGGGTAAATCTTATTCATTAAACATTAAAAAATACCGTGATGATCTTAAACAATTGAGGGCAACTGCAAAACAGCTGGATAGTCTTACGAAATTAAAGGTTGATCTTAATGTTACAAATGCTAAAGGGGATGTGACAACGGTTCAGGGAGATAAGGATAAGACCGAGAGAAATAAGCAATGGTTAAAAAGAGTTGGCAGCGATATTTACATTGGTGAAACGATTAAGGTAATGGATAATATGATAGGACAGGCAGCATTAGCTAAAGCAAAATAATCTTACAGTAATAATAGAAAAAAAGCATCCTATGGGTGCCTTTTTATTTCCTTTCATACTTCCAGTTTCTTCCCTTGCCTTCAGAAATCCATTCCAGCGCTGTAATCATTCTCTTGTTTTGTGTCTCTTCTGTTTTCGCCTCTGTTATCCATTGCACATATTCTCTTTTATGTGAAGGACTAAAATTTTCAAAAGCCTGGGAAGCTTTTTTATTATTACTTAATGCTTTTATAAAGTAGTCAGGAATAACCAGTTCTTTTTTTTCTGTATTTTTACGTGGGGGAAGCTTTACTCCATCATCATTTAATTTCACAACTTCTTTTATCCAGCCTATTAATATTTTATCAGATGGAAGATCATCCAGGCTTTTTATTTTTCCTGCATGTCCCATAGCATTTTGCTGGTTATCTTTCATTTTATCAGCATCCTTCATTAAGGCAGCTTTCCAAAATCCAAAGGCACAATGCTCCTTAAATGCTGCCATGCTGCACAAAGGTCCTTTATAATCAAAGCTGGCAAAACTCCATTTAATAGTTTCCTCAATATCAGGGCAACCTTTATGTACCAGTTCCCGAAGATGATTTAATATTGGTTGAGCAAAAGGGGCAGACTTGGCAATATATGCATCTACCCTTTTATCTTTTTTACCCATAACATTTTGTTTATTTGCTAAGGTAAATAAAAAAAATGCTGACCAAACGATCAGCATTTATCTATAATATATTTTAATATTACCTGCTTTGGCTCCAACCTCTTGTTCTCCTGAAGTTAGCGTGCGATGCAGGCCTTCTTGACATAGGATTTTTTTGAACAACCGGCGCCTGAACAAATCTTGTCGGGCTTGGGAACGGATGATCTTCAATAACAGGAATATTTTGTGTGATAAGTTTATTTATATCTCTTAAAAATTCTCTTTCCTCCACATCGCAAAAAGACAATGCAATTCCACTTAATCCTGCTCTGCCGGTACGTCCAATTCTATGAACATATGTTTCCGCCACATTCGGTAATTCAAAATTTATTACATGACTAAGATCATCAACATCTATTCCTCTTGCAGCAATGTCAGTTGCTACCAGTACTCTTATCTTACCATTTTTAAAATCAGTTAAGGCTTTTTGCCTTGCAGCCTGTGATTTATTGCCATGTATTGCATCAACTTTAATATTTGCCCTGTACAATTCCTTCGCAATTTTATCAGCGCCGTATTTTGTTCTTGCAAAAACCAATGCGCTTTTTATATTTTCATCTTTTAATAAATGAATCAATAAAGAACGCTTATCGTTTTTCTCTACAAAATAAACTGCCTGCTCTACTTTTTCAGCCGTGGAAGAAACCGGAGTTACTTCTATCCTTACAGGGTTGGTTAATATACTTTTTGAAAGACTTGAAATTTCTGCAGGCATAGTTGCTGAGAAAAAAAGCGTTTGTCTTTTTGCGGGAAGTTTAGCAATAATTCTTTTCACATCATGGATAAAACCCATATCCAGCATACGGTCTGCTTCATCCAATACAAACATTTTAATATGCTGCAAGCTGATAAATCTTTGCTCTATAAGATCCAATAATCTTCCGGGAGTTGCAATTAAAATATCAACACCTTTTCTTAATGAAGCAGTCTGATGATATTGTGAAACACCTCCAAAAACTACAAGATGTTTTAAACCTGTATGCTTACCATAAGCCGCAAAGCTTTCATCTATTTGTATAGCAAGTTCTCTTGTGGGAGTTAATATTAAAGCCTTAATGTTCCAGGCTCCTTTTTCTTCGTGCTTGTTATTGTAAAGATTTTGTAAGATAGGAATTGCAAATGCAGCCGTTTTCCCTGTGCCTGTTTGAGCACATCCCAAAAGATCTTTTCCTTCCAATACAACAGGTATTCCCTGTTCCTGGATGGGTGTGGGAGTAGTGTATCCCTCTGTTTCAAGAGCCTTTAATATGGGCTCTATTAAATTTAAATTTTTAAATGACAATGTATATTTGTTTAATGTAAATAATAACAATCCCGATTATTCGGAAGAGTTTGTGAATTTATATGCTCAACAACCTAAGACCTGATGAGCTTTACATTAAAGAGAAGATTATCTAGTCTGCTAAGAGGGAGAATATGAACAGCAAAGATACACTTTAATTATCGGTATATGCAAGCGATAGACTAAAAATAGGTTAAGAGATAAGGAAACAGATTATAAAATCTTATTGCCTGTAAACGTTTATCTTATTTTTGTGCCACGAAAAATAATTTATGGAGTTACAATTATCCGAAGAACAATTGATGATTAAACAGGCCGCACGTGATTTTGCAGTTAATGAATGCTTACAGGGAGTTATTGAAAGAGATGAGCTCCAA
>JAYVEA010000053.1:0-5977 GCA_043749085.1 Chitinophagales bacterium | reverse complement strand
GGCCATTAATTCACTACACTATTAGTTATTAGATGCTTTATGAGCGTCCCTGTATTTTTTAATAATGTCATGCGAATTTTTTAATGACGCCTGTTGATCGGTTATTAACTGTCTTGTTTCTGCAGGTATTTCAGCGTCAGATGCAAGTGCCAACTTGTATGCCTTCTGTGCTGCATCTTCACCGAATTCACAATTTTCTAAAATTGCCTGGCGGTCTTTACCTGTGAAAATTGCTTTGGCATCCATCCATACTCTATAAAGTTTACCACTGTTAGTAGTCCCTGTAGATGGCTCGCCACCAAGCCGCGTAACTTCTTCAACAAGTTCAGATTTGTATTTTCTGCTTTCATCAGCCATTTTATGAAATATTGCCTGCAGATCTATATCTACAGATTTTGTTTCATCGGCTGCTTTTTCATAACCAACAACTCTATCGTTGTTGATCTCAATGAGGTCATTTAAAACCTCTACAAGTTTATCATTTGTTGTTATCATAAAAAATATTTTTTAAAATAACCTTAAAAACTATGCCAGTAGTTTTTAATATAAAAAAAATACCCGACAATTAAATGGCGGGTAAATGAGATTTTATGGGGAAAATCTTCTACTTCCGGAATTGAGGTAAACTATTTAATCTTGTTTTTTATCTCTCCCTCTTTATAATCTACCTTATGCTTTTTGGTTGTACCATTGTGCTTGTGCTTCACTTTGTATCCTTTATATTTTTTATGCTTGCTGAAAGTATTATGCACCTTCTGCGGCATAGTAGAAGTTTTTTTGACTTTATCCTTCTCCTGGGCATTAGTAAAAAAGGCAAAACACATTACCATCAAAATCAATAATAATTTTTTCATACTTATATTTTTATTGGTTACACTAAATATACGCAGATTTAGGCTAATGAGGTAATTATTTACTTTGACTATGATCCCATAACGAAGATGGATATTCTCCAGAGGTTACCAGGTTTTGGATATCTTTTTTAACGGTTGGGGCATCTTCTTTATATGTTACACCAAACCATTGCGCAGAAGTGGGTATCACTTTGATTATACCTGCTCCCTCTTTTAAAAAAGCATCGCCAACAATTGGAATAAAGAATTCAGCTTTGGGATCATTAGCTTTTTCTTTTAAAAAGGTATGAAATAATTTTTCTGTAAAAGAAAAAACAGAAGCATCAAACCCCCAAAAATTCATGCTGGCTTTTGCACTTTTAGCCACCTCATGTTTTCCATCGCTCTCTTCATACACGATCTTATCATTCTCCATATAAATTTTTGTACGCTCATTTATATTTACCAGTTCACCCTGTTCATTTACTTCGCATACACCACGGCTTACTGTTCCATTTTCAGAAAGCGTCTTTGGTAATTCATATCCTATAATGCAATATTTGTGAGGACTTACTTCTGTAATTAAAAAATTTGCCGCTTTTTCAAAGGCATCTCTTCCATAAAAATCATCCGCATTAATAACAGCAAATGGTTCTTTAATTACGTCCTTTGCGCACAAAACAGCATGTGCAGTTCCCCATGGTTTTGTTCTTTCTTTTGGTATTTCAAACCCATTTGTAAAATCAGTCAGATCCTGATCAACGTATTCGGTTTTAATTTTGCCATTTAATTTGGGTTCGAAAATGGATTTAAAATTTTCTTCAAAATCTTTACGAATTACAAAAACCACCTTCCCAAAACCTGCACGTATGGCATCATAAATAGAATAGTCCATTATGGTTTCTCCGTCAGGGCCAAAAGATTGGATTTGTTTCATACTTCCATAACGGCTGGCCATTCCTGCTGCTAATACTAAAAGTGTTGGTTGCATCTATCTTAAAATTTAATCCTTGTAATTTTGCTGCGAAAATAACAAGAAAGTTTTATGCCATAATTATACAATGATTAAACTGCCTGATATAAAGAAAATAAAAGTTGAGATTAACCAAATTAAAAATGAACTTTTAAAAAAAAGAAATATTTCGCTTTCGGTTTTAAGGCTTGATAAAATTGATCCCCATATTTCAGGAAATAAATTCTTTAAACTTTATTTCTTTTTAAAGCAGGCTGTTTTGCAGGATAAAAAAATTATCACTTTCGGAGGTACCTATTCAAACCATTTAACGGCCACCGCAAATGCCTGCAAATTTTTTGGAATACACTGTATTGGAATTGTTCGTGGTGAAGAACAAAAAAATCTATCACATACTTTATTATTTTGTAAAACCCAGGGAATGCAACTGGAATTTATCAGCCGGGAAAATTATAAACAAAAAGAAAAAAAAGATTTTAAAATATATCTGCAGGATAAATTTGGTGACCATGTTCTAATTCCTGAAGGTGGCTATAGTAAACAGGGAGTTGAAGGTGCTGCCTTTATCCCTGGCTATTACAGGGGAAAAAACTTCACGCATATTTGCTGCCCGGTGGGCACGGCTACAACTTTAGCAGGGTTAATAACATCCTCGGGATCCGATCAGAAAATAATGGGATTTAGTGTATTAAAAGGATTAAGTGATTTTGAGGAAAGGATTCAATTTTTAATTGGAACATCACCGGATAAAAAATATTTTTTAATACCCGATTACCATTTTGGTGGTTATGCAAAAAAAACAGTCGGGCTTTTATCTTTTATGAATAAATTTTATACAGAGTCGTCAATACCCACAGACTTTGTTTACACAGGTAAAATGATGTTTGGTGTATTTAACCTCATTAAAAAAAATTACTTCCCTGCAGGAAGCAAAATACTTTGCATTCACACAGGCGGGTTACAGGGAAACCTTTCTCTACCCTCAGGAACATTGAATTTTTGATTTCCCTTAACAGTCCTTTATCTTTACTTTGTAATTGACTCAGAAACGCCTTTCCAATACCATGCAGAAATTTCTTTTCTTTTTTGTTATTCTTTTATTATCTCAAAAATTATTTGCCCAGGATACATTACCAAAAGTTTCTGTTAGTAATATCAGCGATCATATTCTTATTTCATGGACTAACCCTTACGTTACGCTTACTACCATAAATATTCAGCGATCGTTTGACAGTACAAAAAATTTTACAACAATTGGCAGTGTGCTGGATGTTGCCAATAAAAGAAACGGCTTTATTGATGCAAAGCCGTTATCACTTAAAATGTACTACAGAATCTTTCTTTCGTTTGAAGGTGGCACTTATATGTTTACGAGATCTTCAAGGCCTTTAAAAGATACAGCAAGAGTATTCCCTTATATAAAAGAATTTCAGCAGAGCACTGTTAATACATGGTTTGTTCCATCCAGATTGGTTTATACAGGAAGGGATAATAATGTTATTATCTCGCTGCCTGATGCACCTAAGAAAAAATATTCTATTAAATTTTTTGAAGAAAGCGGGGCACTCGTTTTTGAGCTTAATAAAATATCCGAACCGTATTTAACACTGGACAAAGTAAATTTTCTACATGCCGGTATTTTTGATTTTGAAATTTACGAAAATGGAATATTGATAGAGAAACATAAAGTGTATGTTCCCAAAGATGGTAAGCCGGTTCCTAATACAAATGAATTGGGTAAAAAACCCATTTAAATAATCTCCACATTAAATATTTCAGAAAAGTTTCTCTTTAATTTTTCCTTTATCTCTTCTAAAGAGACCTGTTGATTTAATTCTTTTTCAATAGAGGTTACCTGCTTGTTTTGTATTCCACAGGGGATAATATTTTCAAAATAACTAAGGTCAGTATTTACATTTAATGCAAATCCATGCATTGTTATCCACCTGCTGCAACGTATTCCCATAGCGCAGATTTTCCTTTCTCTTCCGGGCACTCCGGGCTCTATCCAAACACCTGTTTCTCCTTTACTCCTTTCTCCTTTTAAACCATATTCAGCAATGGTTTTTATAATCACCTCTTCCAGTTCTCTTAAATATCTCCCTATATCTGTATAAAAATTTTCCAGGTCTAAAATGGGATAGCCTACAACCTGTTGCAATCCATGAAATGTAATATCTCCTCCCCTGTTAGTTTTAAAAAATTCAATTTCTTTTTCCTCCATTTCCTTCTCACTCAATAAAACATTTTTCATACTGCCGCTTTTACCTAATGTATAAACAGCCGGATGTTCGCAAAAAAGAAGGTGATTTTGAGTTGCAAGTCGTAAATCTGTCAATGGTCGACTGTCGACTGCCGACTGCATTCTTGCTTCAGCTTTTATTTCACGGTTTTGCTGTACCAATTCCTCCTGGTAGTTCCATGCAGATTTATAATCGATGATTCCAAGATCTTTATATTTTACTTGTTGCTTATCCAATACAAAAAATTAATTTGCAAAGATACTTTAGAATAGCTGCGATTTAAAAAAACATTGATGCCTAATGATTACTTCAGGTTCAAGGAATTTATAATTCACCAGGGTAAATGCAGTATGAAGGTTTGTACTGATGCCTCCATTTTTGGTGCATGGGTTGCAGAAAAAATTACCAGCTACAAATTGCCGGTTGCTGATTGTTTAGATGTAGGAACCGGCACAGGGCTATTATCAATGATGCTGATACAAAAAAATCCTGAGACAATAATTGATGCAGTAGAAATTGAAGAGAATGCCTATGAACAGGCAAAAGAGAATTTTACAAATTCAAAGTGGAACAGAAGATTGAATATTTTTCACACTGATGTTAAGAATTTTGCTCCACTAAAAAAATATGATCTTATAATTACAAACCCTCCTTTTTATGAGAACGAATTATTATCAAAAGAAAAAAATAAAAACATAGCAATGCATGATAAAGGATTAACGCTGGACAATCTTATTACAATAATTAAAACACATCTTGCAGTAACAGGTTATTTTGCAATTCTTTTGCCTTTTTACAGGATAAAATATTTTGAAGATCTGGCTTTGCAGAATAATTTTTTTCTACAGGAAAAAGTGTTAATCAGGCAAACACCATCGCATAATTACTTCAGAGGAATATTATTCTTCAGCAACATCAATGCTGGTGTAAAAACAAATGAATTAACAATTAAAAACAATGAGGATACCTATATGCCGGAATTTACAGAATTATTAAAAGATTATTATTTAAAATTATAAACCCGCATAATCTTTCATATACCCATAACCCTTAGTTAGTTTTCCTTTTTTTACAATTGTTGCTTTAGCTAATATTTCAGAACCTCCGCTAATAATATCTTTCAAAATATATTTTATTATTTGCGTACCAAAATATCTTGACGCATCACGAGGCAATTCATTTGGCAAATTACCAACTGCCATTACATCCACAGAACCGGGTAGATAGGGTTCAGTTATTGTAAAAGTTTTTTTATCAACGCCATACACCGGGCTTTCTATGGTTGAATCACGAATGTTACAGGGTACAGATCCATTGCGATCATCAGATATATCTGCAATGGTTTTTATGGTGAACTTTTTATCTCTCATATCCTTGAGTTCAAATAATCGTGGAATATCTTTTTCCCAATACACGCCGTTCATTAAAATATCTGTTACCGAAATATACCTACGAAACAGGTTTTTATATTTCCCGGGATTTGCATGAAAATCCTGTCTATGATATTTACCCGTTTTTTTATTTTCATAAAGGTCAGCCCCTTTTAAGTGTACATAAACAGGATAAGAAAACTTTTTATCTAAAAAAAGATCAGGTTCTGTTTCATTAATTCCCATGAGGTTCATAATTTCCAATACACCATGTGCCACTCTGCCACTGCCTGTTACAGCGATCTTTATATTTGGAAGCTTTAATCCGAAATATGTATGAATTAAATGCCGGAAATCTTTTTGTGAATTAACTGTTTCAAGATGGAAAGTTCCGGTGCGCTTGCCATATGCAAGCATACCATTGTGTGCACCTGCTATCCCGGCAAAAAACCCAAACCCCAATATCCTTGTGCCGTCATCATGCTCCAGGCATTCATAATCTACAAGAGTTATTTTATTTTTTATAATAGCACGCAATAATTTTTTATTTTTTGGCTG
>JAYVEA010000052.1:0-5992 GCA_043749085.1 Chitinophagales bacterium | reverse complement strand
TAGCTTCTGTTACCGGCTCTTTCAAATTTCCTCCTGCCGGTGACACCGTTCCAATAAATGTGATACTGCCGGTTGCATCGTTCATCAGCTTTACCATACCAGCCCTTGCATAAAAACTGGAAACAGCAGCAGGTAAATCCATCGGGTAAGCATCGGGGCCCGGAAGTTCTTCCATACGGTTCGACATTTCCCTCAGCGCCTGCGCCCATCGGGAAGTGCTGTCAGCAAGCACTAAAATTTTTAACCCCATTGCACGATAATATTCAGCAATCGTCATCCCTGTATAAACTGAAGCTTCACGGGATGCTACGGGCATGTTAGATGTATTAGCAATAATGACTGTTCTGTCAATTAATTTGCTGCCTGTTTGGGGGTCATCGAGCTTTGGAAACTCAGTGAATATTTCAACGATTTCATTTGCCCTCTCACCACAGGCTATCATGAAAACTATATCAACTTTTGCCTGCCTTGCAATGGCATGCTGCAATACAGTTTTTCCGCTGCCGAACGGACCAGGAATAAACCCGGTGCCGCCTTCTGCAAGAGGGTTCATCATGTCAATAATCCTAACTCCTGTTTCCAATAATCTGCATGGTCTTATTTTTTCTTTGTATCCTTTCAATGCTTTAATCACAGGATATTTTTGAACCATCGTTACCTGTGTTTCATTTCCATTTTTATCTTCGATGACAGCAATCGTATCTGTTATTTTGTGACGACCTGCTTCCTCAATTTTCTTTACATGAAACTCACCTTCGAGAATAAACGGAACCATTATTTTGTGAGAAATATTTTTTTCTTTCACTTCGCCAAGCCATGTTCCGGCAACCACTATATCATTATTTTTTGCAAGCGGAATAAAATCCCATTCACTGGTCATATCTAATGCATCTGTATACGTGCCGCGGTTGAGAAAGATATTTTCAATCTTATCAAGGTCATTTTGCAGTCCGTCATATTTCTTACTTAAAATGCCGGGTCCAAGTGTTACCTCAAGCAGGTGCTCCTGGAAAATCACGTCCATACCAACTTTCAGTCCTCTTGTACTTTCAAATACCTGCACATAAGCATCGTTATTAATGACCTTAATCACTTCTGCTTTGAGTATGATTTCACCAAGTTGAATGTGGCAAATTTCGTTCTGCGCCACAGCTCCATCTACTGTTACGATTACAAGGTTTGAAATAATTGCTTTTACTTTTCCTGTTCTCATTGCTTACTTAATGTTTAACTGCTGTATTTCACATTGTCAACAAATGAATTTAATATAGAGGAAAGATTTACTTTATCCTTTTCACTTTTCAACAGCGCCCATCTTTCCGTTATCATCAGCCTGATTATAAAACTTAAAATTGCCTCTATACTGAAATAATTAAAGAAGGTCATTTCTTCCGCTTTCTTCCATTTCAACAAATCAATTTTTTTTTCACGCTCCACTAAATTTTCCGTTCCCATAATTTTTACAGCCTGGTTATAAAAGTCAAGTGATGTTTCGGAGCTAAAATCTGCAAGCGCATTTTGCTTTAATAGCATGGAAGTTTCATTTGCTTCCAGAATAAATTCAGAAAAGGGTAGTGGCTGTTTGCGATTGCTCAACAATAGCAACATGTTTTTCAAATTCAATTCAAATTCCATCCATTCATTTAAAAAATTATTTTTGGTTTTTACCGCTTCTCTGAAATAAAATTCTGTGAGTTTATCTTCCCATTCTGCTTCGGTATAACGGGTTATGTTTTCTTTATAAGATGAAATAAAGGTGGTCATATAATGCGGCAGACCTGCACTTCCGTCAATACTTTTTTTTAATTCCTGCAATGAGTAACATCCTTCGGGTTGCTGCATATTATTTTTACTTAAAAGAATGCTGATAAGATTGTGATTATCCCTCGGGTAATAGAGCCAGCATACTAATGCAAAATCTTTTTCCTCGATTTTATTTTTCAATTCAACTAAAAAATCTTTTGCTTTGAAAGGCAAGCTTACATCTGTTATGGAGATATCAGGTAAACCTGAGATGAAATAAAAATATTGAGACTTACTCATGTTCATTTTCTTTTGTTCCGTAAATCCATTCAAGTGTTTTTTTGCGCAGATAACTATCGAAGAAATTTTTAAAATCTTCATCGGAAAAACTCACATAATAGTTTTCATTTTTTACAGCAATCTTAAACCCGCTTTTTATTTTGTTATCAATTACAATTTCCAGTTCTGTAGCTAATTCTTTTTTTATCTTCTGCTCAAAAAAATCTTTTAACTGTGACTGGTCGGTTTCGTTAAGAAGCAATTGCAGTTGAAAATGATTATCGGTAATGTTCCATTTTTGCAGTACTGTTAAGATTATCTTTTGCAAAAATTCTTTTTCGTGCAAGGCTTCACTGATGCCCTGTGATGCAACCTCGCTGCTGATTACCGAAGCAAGTTCACTTTTGATGCTGCTTATGCTTTGTTGTGCAACTGCTTTTAATTCGCTGTTTAGACTTTCCTGTATGTGCTTTACTTTATTCAGTGATTGCGCTTCCAATTTTTCGATATTGTCCTTTGCTTCCTTTATCAATTCAGCAGCTTGTTGTTTCGCCGAAGCAATGATTTGCTCTGCTTCTTTATTTGCTTTTTCAATCCCTTCTTCATGCACTTTTTCGATGAGGGATTTTAGGTTGGTGTTCAGATAATCATTCATCGGTATGTTTAAAAAAGTATGCGTACAAAAAAAGGGTTATTTACCATAAAAATTTGTGATGCCTGTCATTGGTTTTGCTGATTGTTATCACCTTACGGCATCATTTATAATTTAATTTCATTTTCACAACTCATTCTTTCTTCAAAACAATTAAGATTATTGATAGTTGTTTCCGCAATATTTTTTAATGCAGTATCAGTAAGAAAAGCCTGGTGACTTGTAATGAGCACATTTCTGAAACTCATTAACCTTGCAATAAGGTCATCCTGTAAAATATCTTCTGAGTGATCTTCAAAAAATAAGCCTTCCTCTTCTTCATATACATCCATTCCATAGCTACCGATTTGCCCTGTTTTTAATGCAGCAATAACATCTTTTGTGTTTATCAGTTTTCCCCTGCTGGTATTGATAAGCATTACTCCGGGCTTCATCAATGCAATTGATTTGCTGTTAATGAGATATTTAGTTTCTTCTGCTAAAGGACAATGCAGCGTGATGATGTCAGCATCGCTGCACAGTGTTTTAAAATTAGTATATCGTAAACCGTATTGCTGTACCAGTGTTTCATTGGGATAAACATCATAAGCCAATAGATTGCATCCAAAGCCATAAAGAATTTTTGCTATTACGCTTCCTATTTTACCTGTTCCAATGATGCCGGCTGTTTTACCATTCATATCAAAACCTGTAAGCCCATCCAGCGAAAAATTCATTTCTGCAATGCGGTTATGTGCACGGATGAGTTTACGGTTTAATGCAAGCATTAAAGCAACTGCATGTTCTGCCACAGCATAAGGTGAATAGGCAGGAACTCTCGCAACTCTTATTCCCCTTTCGTTCGCCTTTTTTAAATCCACGTTATTATACCCTGCCGAGCGCAGCACAATGTATTTTATACCAATGGCAAAGAGTACATCGAGCACCGGTGCAGAGGCATCATCGCTTACAAAGAGGCTTACAGCTTCGCAGCCTTTTGCAAAAGATGCGGTATGCTGCGTTAAGCGTGTATCAAAAAATAAAAACTCATGCCTGCCTTTGTTGGCTTGTTCTAAAAAGGGCTTTTCAAATTTATGCAAACTGAAGACTGCTGTTTTCATAATGAGTTCATTTCTACTACTTGTATTTTCTTCTCAGCTTCATTAATATTATTAATTCCTGATAAAAGCGCATCCGGGTTAAAAGAAATACTATCAATGCCACACTCAACAAGAAAGCGGGCATATTCAGGATAATCGCTGGGAGCCTGCCCGCAAAGCCCTACTTTAATACCTGCTGATTTTGCTTTTTTAATTGACATGCGGATAAGCTGCATCACTGCAGGATCGAATGGAGAGAAAATCTCACTTAACAATTCTGAGTCGCGGTCTGCACCAAGCGTTAATTGAGTAAGATCATTTGAGCCAATAGAAAACCCATCGAAGTGTTTTGCAAATTCTTCAGCAAGCAAAGCGTTGCTTGGAATTTCAACCATCATGTATAACTCCAATTCGTTTTCTCCTCTTATCAATCCGTTTTCTGCCATCAAATCTATTACACTGGTTGCTTCATGAACGGTTCGTACAAAGGGTAACATTAGTTTTACATTGGTAAACCCCATATCATCCCTTACCATTTTCATGCTTTTACATTCCATTTCAAAACCTTCTTTATACAACTCATGGTAATAACGGGATGCACCTCTGAATCCAATCATAGGGTTTTGTTCATTAGGCTCAAATGTTTTTCCACCAATAAGATTGGCATATTCATTCGATTTAAAATCACTCATTCTTACAATTACATCTTTTGGATAAAAGGCAGCTGCAATGGTTGCCGTTGCCTCTGCCAGTTTATGTATAAAATAGTCCTGTTTATTGGGGTAATGATGTGTGAGCTCTTCAATTTGTTTCTTTACAGCATCATCTGTTAATTTATCAAAATGGTGCAATGCCATAGGATGGATTTGGATAACATTGTTAATGATAAACTCCATCCTCATCAAACCAACACCATTGTTTGGTAACATGGAATATCTGAATGCTTTATCAGGATGAGCAAGAATAAGCATTACATGTGTTTGGGGCAATTTAATTTTATCCGTATCAATTTCCTGTTCATCCCAACTTCCTTTTCCTTCATACACATAGCCGATGTCGCCTTCGGCTGTGGAAATGGTAACTAATTGCCCATCCTGAATGACCTTTGTGGCATCACCTGTGCCCACAATTGCCATAGCTCCTAATTCACGAGCCACAATGGCGGCATGCGAAGTTCTTCCGCCCTGGTCTGTGATTATAGCAGCCGCTTTTTTAAGAATGGGATCCCAGTCAGGATCTGTTCTTCCTGTAACTAAAATTTCACCCATTTTCAGCTTGTCCATTTCTTTAGGTGAAGTAAGCAGCCTTGCAATACCGGATGTGATCCGGTTTCCCAAGGCAATACCCTTGCATATTAATTTTCCTTTTTGTTGTATGTGATATTCTTTAAAAACATTTTTCATTTTGTTTTGGCTATGCACTGTTTCGGGACGTGCCTGCACAATAAACATTCGATTGTTGATGCCATCTTTTGCCCATTCAATATCCATGTGCCGCTTATAATGCTCCTGAATAATTAGTGCCCATTTTGCCAATTGCAAAACTTCCTCATCAGTCAAAGTATATTGTTGTTGCAGATGCAAAGGGGTATCAAGGTTGATAATCGCATCTTCGGGCTTTGTAATTTCATTCATGCCTTTTTCAGCATACACCATTGTCTTTTCCTTGCTGCCTAACTTTCTTGAAATGATGGGTTGCTTTACTTTTCCAATGAAAGATTTATACACTAAAAATTCATCCGTATTTACGCTGCCCTGTACCACATTTTCACCAAGTCCCCATGCACCAGAAATAAGTGCCACTTTATCAAAACCTGTGTCCGGGTCAAGCGTAAAAATTACACCAGAGCTGGCTTTATCGGAGCGGACCATTAATTGAATGCCAACAGATAAAGCCACTTTCATGTGTTCAAATCCATTATCGCTGCGGTATTTAATAGCACGGTCAGTAAAGAGTGAGGCATAGCACCTGTGGCAGGCATATAATAAATTATCAATGCCTTGTACATTAAGGTAGGTTTCCTGTTGGCCTGCGAAGCTGGCATTGGGCAAGTCTTCTGCTGTTGCGCTGCTGCGTGCAGCAAAAGAAATATCTTCATCATATTTATTTATTAAAAAATCATAACCTTCTTCTATTTTTTTGGATAGCTCATCAGGCAACTCGACACTCATAATGAGCTCTCTGCAGGCAGTACCTGTGTTGCTTAAGTTTGAAAAATTTGAAGTATCCAGAGCACCAA
>JAYVEA010000051.1:0-6015 GCA_043749085.1 Chitinophagales bacterium | reverse complement strand
TTGATATTTCAAAACTGCAGAACCATTCTTCCATTTCACAATTGATAAATAACATTATTAATGATTATCGCCAGTCAGCAACCGAAGATGAAAAAAGTAAGATCATGTACCCGGGAGAACGGGTTTTACAAACAAGAAAAAATAATCTTGCAAATGGTATTCCTGTTATAAAAAATATTTGGGAAGAAATAATAAGTTTATAAAAAAAGAGGACACATCATGCATCCTCTTTCTTCAAAATAAAATTTATAAATTACATCTTACTGTGAATAGCCTGTGCACTGTCTAAATGTTTTTGCAATGTGGGTAATGTTTTAGAAGCAAAATTTTTAAACACATCATTGGTGTTGCTGTTAGCCTCCTTTTTAAATTCGTTTATATCTTCTTTGTGATCATTTACCATCATATCCATGTAATGTTTATCAAAATCTGGCCCCTTCATTTTACTCATCATTGCAATATGCTGTTGATGCGGAGGTAATAATGTAGGTGATATTGTAATTTTGTTAGAAGCAGCAAGGCTTTTTAGCTCATCATTTGCTTTGCTGTGATCTGCAACCATCATACTTCCAAAATCTTTTACCCTTTGGCTTTTTGCATTTTGCTGCGCCAGTTGCCCAAGTTGTACTTCAAGTATACCGCCACTGGCGGCTTTGGTTACAAAGTCAGTTGATTCCTTATTGGGAGTGGTATTGTTATTTGCTATTGAAGAAGCATCTGACGGTTTATCACCCCGGGTACTATCAGTAGCAGAGTGGCTGCTATTGGTGTTACTTGTATCTGTACTGCCATTTTCATCCCGGTTGTTGCACGATGTAAAAATAAATGTAGCGGTTAAAAACAAAAATGCGATGCTTACCTTTTTCATATAAATAATATTTACTGTTTATAATGATAAACCCTGCATCAAACAATAAGCCATCTTTGCAAAAATGTAAATTTTAAAAAAAAGCGAAACTACATTTTTAATAACCTGTTCACCGCCTCCTCTAAAGTGCTTTCTTTTTTTGCAAAACAAAAGCGCAGCACTTTATCATCTTTACCGTTTTTATAAAATGCTGACGTGGGAATTGTTGCCACGCCATAATCTTTTATTAACCGTATCGCAAGATCTTTTTCACTTTCATCGCTCATGCCCTTATAGCTGTATAATTGAAAATAACTTCCATGCGATGGCAATGGCGTAAACTTTGTTTGTGTCATCAGCTCCATGAAATAATCTCTTTTCTTTTGCAGGAAATTTCCCACCTCCAAATACGATTCTTTATGTTTTAAAAAATCTGCAAGGGCAAATTGCATTGGTGAGTTACAACTAAAACAATTGAACTGGTGAACTTTTCTAAATTCTTTTGTTAACGCAGCCGGTGCAACGCAATAACCAAGTTTCCACCCGGTGCAGTGATATACTTTACCGAATGAAAAACAAACAAAACTTTTTTCTAAAAGATCAGGATAGCGCAACATGCTTTGGTGTTGCATATTATCAAAGATCAAATGTTCATAAACCTCATCACTTAAAATAAAAATAGCTGTACCAGCAACTATGCTTTGCAATTGATTAACATCTTCTTTACTCAACACACTACCGGTTGGGTTATGCGGAGAGTTAAGCATTATCATTTTTGTTTTAGGAGAAATTTTTTTTCTTACTTCATCCCAGTCAATTTTATAATCAGGATATGTAAGCGGAATTAATACAGCCAATGCACCATTAATTTCAATATTTGGAATGTAACTATCGTAAGCGGGCTCAAAAACAATTACTTCATCACCGGCTTGCAGTACGGTAGTAAGCGCTGTGTAAATTGCATAAGTACCACCGGGTGTTACAGTGATTTCTTTATCAGCATCTATTTGTTGCCGGTATAAACTGTAAATTTTTTCAGCAAGAACATTTCTTAGTGGGGGTAAGCCATTCATATGCACATATTGATTGTGGCCGGCTCTCATGTGCTTATCTACCATTGATATTAAGTCTTCGCTCATTGGATAATCAGGAAAGCCTTGCCCGAGATTTATCGCGTTGTATTCAACCGCCAGTGAACTCATCACGGTAAAAATGGTTGGCCCTATGGATGGAAGCTTGCTGGAAATTGTGGGGGAAGACAAAATAAAATTTTTAATGAGAGGATCATCAAAAATAATTAATTGTCAGACGTAAAATATTTTGCCCTGTTGCTTATTTTTTTTCGGTGGTAAAAAATTATTACCAAAGGGAAAAGCCATAATGTTTTTGAAAGATATCCTGTAGTTGTTTGAAACAATCTTGCATGTGGCGCAGGCGTAGCATTTACATTGCCGAATACTACAGTAAGATTTTTTCCAAACTTCCAATTAAGATCTTTAAAACGTGTAGTGTCATAATATTTTTTAAGACTGTCTGCGCAACAATTCCATTTGCTTTCTAAACGCTCACTGTCAGGAATATTAGGTTCCATATTAGGGTCAAAAAAATACCAGTTATTATTAAACTTTAGTTCAGTTGCATAATGGTGGGGAAAACCAACATATCGATAAGAAATATTTTTTCTTTTCATTACCTCTATTAAAACAATTGATTGCTGCGAGCAGCCACCAAAGCTGTATTTTAAAATATCATCAGGCTTAACTATAGAGGCTAAACCGTAGCCTAAAAAATATTCTCCTGTAGCGGCTATCCAATTTTCATTAAGTGGATACCTGGAGAAGCCATGATAAAATCTGTTTCGCAGGATCTGTGAAACCATAATGGCATACGCTAATGAATTTTGTGAAATATTTTTTTGCTTTGCAGTGCTGTCGGCTATTTCAATAAGTTTTTCTGTGGAATTTATATAAGCAAGGCCGGGATTAAACAATTCTTTATGATCGTATTGGGGCCTTTCTTCAAGGTGAATATTAAAGAAATTGGGCAGCAATAATAATGCAGAAAGGGCTATCAACAATAATTTCATAGGATATCACCTTGAGTAAAAGTAAATGTGCAAATAATAAACGGGAAAAGAAGAAAATTATTATGGAATTTGCCCGGTATCCTATAAAAATCTGTCTCCCTTATTTCTTTTCACTTCAGCCAGGTATTCTTTTATTTGCTGCTCTTTATCTTTTTTACAGATGAGCAAAACATCTTTTGTGTCAACTACTATAAAGTCCTCAAGCCCCTGTATCAGAACCAGCTTTTTATTATCTGCGTGAACAACGTTTTTTGAAGCATCAAATACCATTACACTATCCCCGGCAACTGCATTTCCTAAGTAATCTTTTTCAAGATTTTCATAAGCGCTTCCCCATGTTCCCAGATCACTCCATCCGAAGGAGGAAGGAATAACATACACATTATCTGCTTTTTCTATAATACCGTAATCAATAGAAATATTTACACATTGCGGATATATTTTTTCTACTGCATTTTTTTCTTCTGATGTATTAAATAAATTTTTTTCCGCATCAAAAACTTCGTGTATCTCGGGCAAATATTTTTCAAACGCTGTAATTATAGATTTTGTTTGCCAGACAAAAATGCCGGAGTTCCATAAAAAATCCCCGCTTACTATAAATGTTTTGGCAAGTTCCAGGTCAGGTTTTTCTGTAAAAGTTTTTACTTTATAAATATTATCAGTTACTGATTGTTCTTCGTATTGAATATATCCGTAGCCGGTATTTGGATAGGAAGGCTTTATGCCCATCGTTAATAAAGCATTATGCTTTTCAGTAAAAGCAAGGGCCTCCAAACTCACTTTTATAAAAGAAGTATCTTCTAAAATGAGATGATCTGCAGGGGCACATATCAAATTACTTTTTGGATCGATCTGCTGTAGTTTGTATGCTACATAAGCAACACATGGGGCTGTATTTTTTCTTGATGGTTCACACAAAATATTTTCAGAGTCCAGGTCGGGTAATTGTTTAGATACGATATCACAATATTGCTGTGCAGTAACCACATAAATATTTTCCTTTGGAATAAATTGGGCAAAGCGATCGTAAGTGGCTTGTATAAGGGTTTTCCCGGTATTTAATATGTCGAGGAACTGTTTAGGAAGTCCTGTACGGCTCATTGGCCAAAAGCGGCTTCCAATTCCGCCGGCCATTATCGCTACATAATTATTTTTTTTCATAGTGCTCTAATTAAATTATTCCTTCACGAATCAGGTCATGCAAATGAATAATTCCTGCATATTTTGTATTATTAACAACCAATAATTGACTGATATTATTTTTTCGCATCATATCCAGAGCGTCTATTGCAAGCTGATTGTGTGAAATAGTTTTTGGATTAACCGACATAATATCTTTTGCGGTAATGTTCTGTAATAAAAAATTTCTTTCCAACATCCTGCGGAGATCTCCGTCGGTAATAATTCCTGAAATATGCTTATTAACGTCCAATACGGCAGTAGCACCCAGCCGTTTTTTCGTTATCTCAATAATTACATCTTTTAAAGAACCTGATTCATTTACCTGCGGCTTTTCGTTATGCAAAGAAAGGTCTGAAACTTTCAGGTATAATTTTTTTCCCAGTGTTCCTCCCGGATGAAATCTTGCAAACTCGTCCGCACTAAACCCCCTTGCATGCATTAAACAGATTGCAATCGCATCACCCATTACCATTTGTGCTGTTGTGCTGGTTGTTGGCGCTAAATTATTAGGACAGGCCTCTTTAGTTACCGTAGTGTTTAAAACAAAATCACTTTGTTTTGCCAGGTAAGATCGGGTTTGGCCAACCATTGCAATTATTTTATTTCCAAAGTTTTTTACAATTGGTACCAAGACTTTTATTTCGGGACTATCGCCACTTTTGCTAATGATCATTACCATATCATCCTGTTGTATCATTCCCATATCCCCATGTATTGCATCTGCAGCATGCATAAATAAGGACGGAGTTCCTGTGCTGTTAAGGGTTGCTACAATTTTTTGTGCTATGATTGCGCTTTTTCCAATACCACTAAGTACCAGCCTGCCTTTACATTTTATAATGAGCGTAATTATTTCTGTAAAATCATCATTAATATAAGCTACAAGCCCTGCAATAGATTCAGCCTCCTGTGTTATAGTTTGTTTAGCTAAAGAAATGATATCAGGTTTTTGCATTTATATTTTCTAATTAAATAATGCAGCAAAGAAAGGAATTCTTATTAAGTACATCGAGGGTTTAGTAATTAAAATATACTGTAGAATAATATGCTGCAAACGTACTTTAATTGCCTGATAAGGCAAAAAGCCTCAATGTTATTTTAAAAAGGCAGAAGAAAGGTGTATCTTAATCTTTCAATATTTTTTTACTCTTACTTATACGTTCTCATTGGTTTTGTTTTGCCTTGTAATTGAATTACCTTTGTGAACTTTTAAAAATGTGCCGGCAAGAATATTATGACGACGATAAATGCGAAAATTAAAAGTGGTTCCAAAATCACTATTAAAAAACCAACTTCTAAGAAACCAACTTCTAAGAAACCAACTTCAGAGCTTAGTATACATCTGCAGGAATATTTTGGATTTGATGGATTTAAAACTCCACAGGAAGAAATTATCCAAAGCCTTTTAGATGGCAAGGATACATTTGTAATTATGCCAACCGGTGGCGGTAAAAGTCTTTGCTACCAGCTACCGGCACTTATAAGTAAGGGTTGTGCAATAATTGTCTCTCCTTTAATTGCATTAATGAAAAACCAGGTTGACCTTATGCGGGGTTATAGCAGCAAAGATCATATAGCTCATTTTTTAAACAGCACATTAAATAAAGGACAGCAAAAAATTGTAAAAGACGATTTGTTATCGGGCAAAACAAAACTGCTGTATGTAGCACCCGAAACTTTAACCAAGGAAGAAAACATTGCATTTTTTAAAGAGCTCCATGTTTCATTTTTTGCAGTTGATGAAGCCCATTGTATTTCAGAATGGGGGCACGACTTCAGGCCCGAATACCGGAGGCTTAGAGAAATGATAGAAAAAATAAACCCTACCGCTCCAATGATAGCCTTAACGGCAACCGCTACCCCAAAAGTGCAGAGTGATATTTTAAGAAATCTTGGA
>JAYVEA010000050.1:0-17348 GCA_043749085.1 Chitinophagales bacterium | reverse complement strand
TTTCTTCTTTTATAAAATCAAATAAAGCAGTTAATACCTGCATCAGTGATATCTTCTCACTATTCTGCATTATGTATTGCAATACTCCTGCTTCATTAATAATATTTTCAAACAGCCCCTGCAGTGTTACATTACTTACATCTGCAATTAATTTTTCAAGAATAGTGCTAACTCTTTTCAGGTTCTCATTAAGCCCTTTATCAAAAAGGGAAGAAGGTGCCTGGTTTGCTTTTTCCACCAACATCCGGCGCAAAGAAAATAATTCATTGTATTTTTTTTGATTCACTTCCACAGTAAGCTTTGCAACTTCGATAGGAGGGATATTATAAAAATCAAAATGAAGAATTTCAAAAAGCAATTCATCACCGGCATAAGGTATCTCATGCTCGGCAGCTACATAACGGAGCAACTGAATTATTTTTTTCGCAAATGCATTCTCTAAAATATTAATACTTCGTTTTGAAAAAACAGGAATGTTCTTCAGCCTGAAATACTTTATAAGCTCCTCACCATATTTATTTTCTTTGTAAATAACAGCCATGCGATTGGGTTCAATACCCTTCTCAATAAGGCTTTCAACCTGCGTAGTTATATGAACCATCTCATCTTTTATAGTTTGATATTCACGCACAACCGGATCATGATGGAGGTCTTTTATTTTTATGTTGGAAGAGATAAGCTCTTTACTTAAGCCTTCAAATTTTTTAATGAGCCGCTCTTCGTTATTGTCGATCAATGTTTTTGAAATATTAAGAATGGGTTGTGTGGAGCGGTAATTATGTGTAAGCACAACTTTTAAAAGACCGGCATAGCTTCCGGCAAAAGTTTCCATGTTCTCCACGTTCGCACCCTGGAAGCGGAAAATGCTCTGGTCATCATCTCCCACAACAAAAATATTGGGTGTTTGCCAGTAACTGATGAGTAATTGAATTAGTTTATTCTGTGTTCCACTGGTATCCTGGAATTCATCAACCAAAATGTATTGAAATTTTTCCTGGTAGTTTGCCAGCACATTTTTATTTTCTTCAAACACTTTTATCACCCAGTTTATCATATCATCAAAGTCGTACAGGTTGTGTTTATTCATCAGCTTTTGAAAATTATCAAACTCATTTACCGCACAACGCAACCGTTCCATTTTTAATTTTTCATTCTCAAGAGCTGCGACTTTCAGGTCCCCTTTTTTATAAGGACCGGAAGCTCTTTTGTAAAAATATTCGTCACGTGTTGGCAGATCTTTTACGTATTCATCAATTTTTTGATTGATGAATTGCGGTGTCCAACCTTCATTTTTCATGCTGGAAAATAATTTTGTAAGGCTGTATATCTCACAATACACATCACCACGGTATCTTTTTAATAAATGATTTTTAGGGAACGCATCTATCAGCTCTTTCATTAGTTGTATCCGCTGCAGATCAGAAACAGGATTTAAACTGTTCTTGTCAAACAATGAAAGATTATCCTGGATAACATCATTACAAAATGCATGGAATGTAAAAATATTTACCCTGTATGCATCAGCGCCAATAAATTGTACCAGCCGGCGACGCATAGCAATTACGCCTGCATCAGTATAGGTAAGGCATAAAATATTATGAGGAAGAACGTCTGTTTCAAGTAATATCTTTCCGATTCTTGCAGCAAGAATTTGTGTTTTACCTGTGCCGGGGCCGGCAATAACCATCACAGGACCTTCAATACTATCAACAGCTTTTCGCTGTTCAGTATTTAATTTTTCATACTCTTCTTTAAATTTCTTTTGTAAAACGTCCCGGTAATTTTGCATGTCTTCAAAGGTAAGAAGCAGTTGAGTAAATAAAGTATAAAGAGTATATAAAGTAGCACCTTACTTTTACTTTATTTACCTTATTTACTCTTTATACTTTATAACTAACCCGGCATCCTGCTGATATATTTTTCCATCTGTTTTACCTGGTCAACAATTTGAGGAGTAGTAGGTTTTAACGATTTTACTTTTCTAAAATACTCTTTCGCAGCTCTGAACTCTCTTTTATTTATCATAATAGAAGACAGCTGTAAGTAAGCAGCAGCCTGATTTTCCTTATCAGGTAAACCTGAGCGGATCGCCTGCCTTATATATTTTTCAGCTTCTTTTATATTTCCCTTTTGCATTGAAAGCATTCCCAATTGCAATTGGTTTGCGCCTTCTGCTTCCTTCATCGGGCTGCCTAAAGAAAGACTTTTTTTCATATGAGCCTCCGCAGAAGTATAATCCTGTTTTACCATGGCGAGATTTCCTTTCAAAGTAAAATAAACAGAGCGGACAGGCTTAATTAACAGGTTAGGAAACCAAATTGAATTGATCACTTTTTCAGCACCTTCCATATCTCCGGATTCCATATAGCCCTGTATCAAACGCATGGGGCCAAATAAAAAATGACCAACAATAAAAACCACCGCTATCAAATACAAAATGAATGATGGCCAAAAGCCTGTTTCGATATTTACTACAATTGCAGCTATCAATAATAAAACTCCCAGCAATAGCCGGTACTTAATAATAAAATTCAAAAATTTCATACCTGGTAAATTTGACTGTACACTGTACGTACAGGGCGGCAAAGATAGCCTGAAATAAAATTATATCTATCTCAATTGTTAATAGGTGTCATTATTAATCTCGATCCAATATCCATCAGGATCTTTAAAATATATTTGCTTTACTCCATCCGGTCTGGTGGTAATTGTATTTGTATTACCTGCCCAGTTTCCAAACCAAATTTTATTTTTATTAAGAACTGCAATAAAACTATCCATTGACGAAACACTAAAACAAAGGTGAGAATTTTTATCATGGTCTGCAATCGAAGTTGCGCCTTGTATAAGATGTAACTGGCTGTGCTCACCAATTTTAAACCATGTATGTTTATTATCATGAAAAGGTTCCGGTATAACTGTTAGTCCGATAATACCTTTATAAAAATCAGTACTTTTTTTAAGATCATAAACGTAAACTGCTATATGATTTAAGGTTGCAGATTTTTTAGTTTGTGCGGAAACCGTAAATGTTATCATCAGTAATAAGCCGATAAAAATCCGGGATAGAGTTAAATTCATTCTCATATTTATTATTTAAATGCTTTACAATCATATATCATCACAAATATACCCTTTGATAGTACACAAAGTTTTATTTTTGCAGTCCCAAAACTGGTCCCGTAGTTCAATGGATAGAATAGAAGTTTCCTAAACTTTAGATGCAAGTTCGATTCTTGCCGGGACTACCAAAAAATTAACTGCTTTATTCCTTTCAAACATTTGCTTACTTTCGGAAGTACAGAAACTAACTTATGCCCCTAAGCTGGAATGAAATAAAAACCCGTGCAACTGCCTTTACAAATGAATGGAAAGACGAAGTAAGTGAAGATGCAGAAGCAAAATCTTTTTGGGATGATTTTTTTAATGTGTTTGGTATCAGCCGAAGGCGTGTTGCAACTTTTGAACAACAGGTAAAAAAGATTGATGATAAGCAAGGCTTTATTGACCTGCTTTGGAAAGGAACTATTTTAATAGAACACAAAAGCCGTGGCAAGGATTTAATAAAGGCATACCAGCAAGCGAAAGATTATTTCCCCGGACTTACTGAAAAGGAACTTCCCCGATATATTCTTGTAAGCGATTTTGAAAGATTCAACTTATACGACCTTGAAAAAAATACCTCTCATGAATTCAGGCTGGCAGATTTTGTAAACCACGTTAACCTTTTTGGTTTTATTGCCGGTTATCAGCAACGAACTTATAAAGAGCAAGATCCTGTAAATATTGAAGCTGCTTTTTTAATGGGAAAGCTCCATGATAAACTGGAAGCAATCGGTTATACAGGACATTCTTTGGAACTTTATCTTGTAAGGTTATTGTTCTGCCTTTTTGCAGATGATACCAACATTTTTGAGAAGGGGATTTTACAGGATTATGTCGAGTTGCGAACTAATGAAGATGGCAGCGACCTTGCCAATCATCTTGCACAATTGTTTGAAGTTTTAAATACCCCTAAAGATAAACGCTTTAAAAACCTTGATGAAAGTCTTGCTGCCTTCCCTTATGTAAATGGAAAATTGTTTGAAGAACATTTGCCTACAGCAAGTTTTGACAACGAAATGAGAAAAGTGTTATTAGAATGCTGCTTGCTTGATTGGGGCAAAATATCTCCGGCAATATTTGGGTCTCTTTTTCAAAGTGTGATGAACCCTGTAGAAAGAAGAACGTTAGGCGCTCATTACACAAGTGAAAAAAACATTTTGAAATTAATTAAGCCTCTGTTCTTAGATGACCTTTACAAAGAGTTTGAAAGCATTAAAGACAGCAAACCAAAGCTTCAAAAGCTCCATGATAAAATAAGTAAACTCCGTTTTTTAGACCCTGCCTGCGGTTGTGGTAACTTTTTAATTATTGCTTATCGTGAACTGCGTTTACTTGAAATGGAAATTGTAAAAATATTATTGAAAAATCAAACCGTAACTGATATAGGACATTATTTTCTTTTAGATGTTGACAGATTTTATGGAATAGAATATGAAGAATTTCCGGCACAGGTTGCACAGGTTGCTATGTGGCTTATTGACCATCAAATGAACATGAAAGCAAGTGAAACTTTTGGCGAGTATTATGTTCGTTTGCCTTTGCGCAAAAGTGCAACTATTAAACATGGGAATGCTTTGCAAACAGATTGGCAAAGTTTAATTGTTGCGCTGCCCTGGGAGAAAGAAGAAGCAAAATTTAATTACATATTTGGCAATCCTCCTTTTAGCGGAAAGAGTTTACAAAATGCAGAACAAAAAAAGGATATGGAATTAATTTTTGCAGGCGTGAATGGTGCAGGCGTGTTGGATTACGTTACTGCTTGGTACATTAAAGCTGCGCAATATATGAAGCAGTATAATGTAATTGATGATGATACAAAGCAAAGTCTATGGGTTACTAAAACTGCCTTTGTTTCTACAAATTCCATTGCACAGGGTGAACAGGTAGGCATTTTATGGAATGAGCTATTTAATAAGTACAAAATAAAAATTCATTTTGCACATCGTACGTTTAAATGGGGAAACGAAGCAAGAGCAAATGCAGCCGTGCATGTTGTGATAATTGGCTTTGCAAATTTTGATGTGAGTGAAAAGAAAATTTATGAATATGAAAATATAAAAGCAGAGCCTCATGAATTGAAAGTTAAAAATATAAATCCTTATTTGGTTGAGGGGAAAGACTTGTTTTTGCCTTCAAGAAGAAAGCCGCTTTGCAATGTTCCAGAAATGCTTTATGGTAATAAGTTAGTGGATGGTGGTTTTTATTTGTTTACTGATAAAGAAAAAGAAATTTTTATTCAGCAAGAACCAAAGGCGTCTAAATATTTTAAACCAATACTTAGTGGTGAGGAATTTATTAATGGAAGAAATAGGTGGGTATTATATTTAAAGGATGCGAAACCGGAAGATTTAAAAGCAACACCAAAAATTATTGAGCGTATTAATGAAGTAAAAAAATATAGGGAAGCCAGTACTAAAAAGCCAACAAAAGAAGCTGCATTAACTCCGACTTTATTTGCTGAACCTCGACAACCTGAAACAAATTTTTTACTAATTCCTAGAACCTCATCGGAAAATAGAAAATATATTCCATTAGGTTTTTTTTCAAAAGATTTTATTGTGAATGATAGTTGTATTGCTCTTCCTAATGCAACTAATTATCATTTTGGAGTAATGTCTTCTGTAATGCACATCACTTGGGTAAAATATGTGTGCGGCAGATTAAAAAGTGATTTTAGATATTCAAATACTTTGATTTATAATAATTTCCCTTGGGCAGAAAACCCAAATGAAAAACAAATTAAAGTTGTTGAGCAAGCGGCGCAAAATGTTTTAGATATTAGAGCAAAGTTTCCTGAAAGTAGTTTAGCTGATTTATACGACCCAAACACAATGCCGCCGGAGTTAGTTAAAGCACATCAGGCACTTGATAAAGCTGTGGATCTGTGCTACCGTCCACAGCCCTTTATAAATGAAACAAAACGAATTGAATTTTTATTTGAGTTATACGATAAGTACACTGCAGGTTTGTTTGTGAAGGAGAAGAGGAAAAGAAAGTAATACTCTCCGTCCTTGCGAGGAGGCAATAAAAGAGCAAATAAAATTAAAAGAACACTATTGCCGACGAAGCAATCTTATAATAATTTTGGCGTAAAATAAAAAGATGAAATACGGGGGCTGTGTATACATCATTACAAATCAATATAATCAAGTTTTATATACCGGTATAACTGCAGCGTTAAGAGCAAGAGTTTGGGAACATAAAACAAAGTTTTATCCAAAGAGTTTTACAGCAAAATACAATTGTAACAAAATAGTTTGGTATGAAGTACTACCCGGAATTGAAGAAGCAATTGAAAGAGAAAAACAAATTAAAGGCGGCAGCAGGAAAGATAAAGAAACACTCATAAAAAGTATAAATCCAACATGGAAAGATTTGTGGGAGGATATTCAGGAATTATAGGGTAATATAAGATTGCTTCGTCGTGCCTCCTCGCAAAGACGGTAGAACCTTCGTTATCTTCCGCAATTCGGAACTAAATCTTATGCAAGTTCCACCCTTCTTCAATCATCTTCACATTTCTAAACCTTTGCTTTGCAATAAATAATATCTTTAGAACCTTAAAACAAATTAATGCCATCATGAAATATTTTAAAATCACTCTTTTACTTATTGTATTTGCAATTGCAAACAATACCCGGGATGCAACAGCGCAGAAAACACCTGAATCATTGGGATGGAAATTAGGAACACAGGCATATTCGTTCAGGATGTTCACCTTTGAAGAGGCGCTGAATAAAGCAGACAGCATCGGTATAAAATATGTGCAGGGATTTCCGGGGCAAAAAATCGGGGCAGGGATAGAAGGAACTATGGATTATCATATGCCTGCATCAAGGAGAGATTCAGTATTACAATTACTTAAAAAGAAAGGGATTACAATTCTTTCTTATGGTGTAGTAACTCCAAATACAGAAAATGACTGGAAGCAACTATTTGAATTTGCAAAAGGAATGGGATTAAAGCAATTTGCATCTGAACCCGATCCCAAATTTATTCCCCTGGTTTCAAAATTAGCCGATGAATATAAGGTGAATGTTGCTTTTCATAATCATCCAAGACCCTCCCGTTACTGGAGCCCGGATACTTTAATTAAATACACTGCGGGCTACAGCAAGAGGTTAGGCTCGTGTGCAGATATCGGGCATTGGGTTCGTTCCGGTCTTGACCCCGTACAAATGATGAAAAAACTAAATGGAAGAATTTTTGAATTACATATGAAAGATCTGCATGAAAAGCCAAATGCTGAATACACCGCTTTTCAAATGAGCAGACCTGCACCGGGACAGGGTGGTCAGGCACAGGGAGCCAACCGGCCCCAACCTCCTGCCGGACCACATGATGTGCCCTGGGGTACAGGAATATCAAACATTAAAGCAGTTTTGGAAGAATTAAAAAGACAACATTTTAAAGGCCCCATTTTCGCCGAGTATGAATACAACTGGATGAACAATGCACCTGAAATAGCACAAAGCCTGAAGTATGTACGAGAGGTGGTAAAGAAAATGAAATAGTTTTTGAGTTGAAATATTTTTAGGAATGAAAATTATAATAGTTTGCTGCTTTTTTCTTTTAGGAATTATTTTCCCTGCTTTTTTATCAGCGCAGGAACCAAAAGAAATTCTACTTTGGCCCAGGGGCGCTCCCGGTTCAGAAGGTAAAACCAGTGCTGAAAAAGTAAGAATAAATGCAACAGGCGATCACCTTGTATCCAATGTTCATAAGCCTTCTATCACTCCCTATATTCCCGCAAAAAATGTGAGTGGTGTAGCAGTTATTATTGCACCGGGAGGAGGACACCAGGATCTCTGGATGGATCATGAAGGTTATAATCCTGCTCATTGGTTTAGCGAAAAAGGGATTGCTGTATTTATTTTAAAATATCGTTTGGCACGTGATACCAATTCAACATACGCTATTGATAAAGATGAACTGGCTGATATACAAAGGGCAATAAGAATGGTGCGAAGCCGTGCAAAAGAATGGCATATAGATACTGCTAAAATTGGTGTAATGGGTTTTTCTGCAGGCGGAGAAGTTGCAGCTTTAGCAGCAATGAGATTTGATGATGGGATAAAAACAAGTACCGACAAAATTGATCATGAAAGTTCGTACCCCAATTTCCAGGCTTTGATCTACCCGGGTGGAACAAAAAGATTTGAAGCCGTAAAAAATGTGCCGCCACTTTTTCTTGCCGGGGGATTTAAAGACAGGCCGGATATAGCAGAAGGTATGGCAAATGTGTATCTTAAATATAAACAGGCAGGTGTACCTGCAGAGATTCATATTTATTCAGGTGCAGGCCATGGATTCGGGATAAGCAAAACCAACCAGGGTGCAGTTTCTCATTGGCCTGAACGGTTTATGGAATGGCTTGTTGAAATAGGATTGATGAAGTAACCAAATCATTTCTATACTTTGGTAAATGAATATTTTCGGGCCTGCAAAAATATTATACCCCGCTAAATACTGTAAAACCTCCATCAACATTTATAACAGTACCGGTTACAAATTTTGAGGCATCACTTAATAACCATAAAAGTGCACCAATCAATTCCTCCGGATCACCAAGGCGATGAAATGGTGTATTTTTTATTACGAGTTCTCCCCGCTCTGTCATAGTTCCATTGCCGTTAGTAAGCAACTTTCTGTTTTGTTCTGTAAGAAAAAATCCGGGTGCTATGGCATTCATGCGTATACTATCTCCATACCTTTTTCCAAGTTCTACTGCAAACCATTTGGTATAGCAATCTATGGCGCTTTTAGCCATACTGTAGCCGAGTACCTTTGTAATAACTTTCTGCGAAGCCATTGAAGAAATATTTACAATACTTCCTTTTTTTTGATTTGCGATCTCTTCTCCAAAAATTTGTGTTGGCAACATCGTACCAAACAAATTTAGGTTCATAACTTCTTTCAATGCTACAAAATCTAACTGAAAAATATCTTTATCAGGATCAATGACTGCACCAGGCATGTTACCACCTGCCGCATTTACAAGGCCGTCAATTTTTCCGTAGGTGTCCAACATCTTTTTGCGTGCGGCAATTAACTGGTCTTCTTTTGTTACATCAGCAATAAGCAAAATAGCTTTACCGCCTTGCATATTTATTTCATTTACTCTTTCTTCTGCAACTTTTTCGTTTCTTCCTAATACACCAACAATGGCCCCTTCCTGAGCAAGTGCTGTTATAAAAGACTTACCCAATATACCTGTGGCGCCGGTAACTACAATTACTTTATCTTTTACTGAAAATTTATTTTCCATTTCTGTTTTTTTGAACCATTGCTTTAATTAATAGATTTTATAACCCTAAATATTTTTTGTATCTCAACATTGCTTCTGTGTAATAATAATCAGCGTATGGTAATGGTGAATCAACTTCACTGTTTCGTGGTAGATGTGCTACACTATGCCTCAATATAAATCCTCCATTCTCACCAACATTCGCTTTATATTCAGGAGAAGATAGCGTATGCAAAATGGTTTCAACAGTTTCTAAATATTGCTGTGAAAGAGATTGGTTGCTGAACCAGGCAAGTTCAATCAATGCAGAAGCCGTAATTGCTGCTGCAGATGCATCCCTGTATGTGTTGGGAATACCCGGCGCATTATAATCCCAGTAAGGAATTTTATCTGCAGGAAGATTGGGATTATTTAAAATAAATGATGCGATGCGCTGTGCCTGGTCTAAATATTTTTTGTCTTTCGTTTCACGATACATTAAAGTATATCCATACAACCCCCATGATTGTCCACGAGCCCATGCCGATTCATCTGCTGCACCCTGTGCGGTTTCCTTCCTTATTAGCGCTCCTGTTTGGGGGTTATAAACTACTACGTGATAAGAACTATTATCCTTTCTGAAATGATTATTTATTGTTGTATTAGCATGTGTTATTGCAATATTATACAATGAACGATCACCTGTTTCTTTTGCTGCCCAGAATAACAATTCAAGATTCATCATGTTATCTATTATTACACGAAACTCTTTTGTGTCATCAGACTTACCCCATGAGCGTATACAGCCAACTACAGGATTAAATCTTGTTGCAAGAGATCGTGCAGAATTAATAAGGATTTTTGTGTATTCATCATTTGAAGCAATGCGATTCAGATTGCCATAACTGCAATACATCATAAAACCAAGATCATGTGTGCCGGTATTATATTGCTCTTTATCCATTAATTTTATCTTCTTCAAAGCTTCAGCATATAAAATGTTGTCCTTTGTATTTTCATAGAGGTAAAGCAGTGTGCCGGGATAAAATCCCGCCGTCCAGTTTTCTGAAGTGCATGTTCTTAAAGTATCTTTTGTAAATGATCGTGGCATTACTCCTTCAGGAATTTTCGTCATAAAATATTTATACTGATTTGCTGCTTCCTGAAGATGTTGTTCAATCCATTGAGATGAAATGTGGTTTGCATCAGTGGTTTTTTTTGTTGCAAAACATCCTGCCAGCAACAGCAAAAAGCCTATTACAATTATGCAGGATATTTTTTTCAGAATTATCATTTGGCAGTCTTATGATTTAATTATTTTTAAAAACCTAATACTTTACAGGTGTATCTCTCGAATCTGCATACGCTTTACTAAAATCAAGCTTTTTAAACTGGCTGGCTACAAACCGTATCCCCTGGAAAATATGCTGAACATAAGTTGGATCTGAATAATCTTTTTTATCATGTCCAAGTACTGTACACCATGTATGCCCGCCATCAAAATCGTAAACCCATACACAAGGATATAAGTCAGCATAGGTACCTGCATTTTTTATTATTAAGTTTTGTTGAGCTGTGTCAGAAATGTTTAGAGAAGTAATATCATGAGCCATCAAAGCTTTAGGACCGGGATATAATTCTTTTGCGAAATAGCATTCATCTTCTTTTTCCCAAACAGCAGGAAGGCTTTGCATAGAAGGATGCTTTGAGTCAATAATTTTTACTTTGAACTTTTGAAATTTAGCATGCCACGAAAACGTTCCACCCAACATCATTTTAAACCACTTCCAGTTTCTTTCGGTTCCTGTAACAGAATGTATGCCTACAAAGCCGCCACCGGCTTCTATATAATGCCTGAAAGCAAGACGTTGTGCATCTGTATCAAAAACATCATTGTTGGTACTGGGAAAAATAAGCATTGTATACTGTTTCAGATTTTTTTCAGTCATAACTGATGCGTCGTTGGCCGTATCTACTTTAAATCCGTATTGGCTACCTAATTTTTCAATGCAACGAACTGCACTCGGGATATTATCATGTATGTATCCTTTTCCATTTTTTGTATAGACCAATACTTTTACTTTTTTCCAATTCACATTATCCTGGGAAAACACATTCGCTGATAATAAAAAAAGGTTGATAGTTATTGAAATAAATATTTTCATTTTGTGTTTTTATTTTTGATTAAGTTTGATAGTAATTACCGGCGGCACAGCAAAATTCTGCCATGCAGCTTCAGCTTTTTCGTTAGAAAACTTATCATTAAAAACAAGCAGGCGATATTTTAAGAAATATTCTTTCCCTGGGATGAGAAGCCAGTTCATATTTTTTGTAGGAGAAAAATTTAAGAATACATCACCACGTTTATTCATGTCCTCAGGCCACACTCTCAAAGGTTCGGGATAGTTATAGTTGGTAGGATAGGACATCATTATTAAACCTGCATGATCACCATTTGTTGCACCTTGTACCATACACCATCTTGCAGTACTTCCATCTGCTTCTTTACGGTTTTTACCTTCGGATGTTATTACTTCGCTGTTATCCTTATTCCATTCTTGTGTTGCACGTATACCTAAACCACCGTAGCGATATTCTAAAAGCAGAACAGGGCTTTCGGTGGCACAATTTAATTGTATAGTAACATCTGCAATGTAATAATTTTGATTATTGGCAGGCTGATAGATCTTCACGGATTGCACTTCATTAATCGCCACTTTTTCGCTTCCATCTTTTTTAAAAACCACATGCTGATGCAATGCTTTAAAACCTGCAAACACATTACCACTTGTTGTAGAAACAAAATTTGCAAAACGAACTGTTCCCTGCTTTCTCGCCAGGTTCCAAAAATCAACTGTATCTTTTTCAAACAGTACTTCGGTCCATGGGTTCCATAATCCCCAGTGATGATAGTGATCAGGTGCATTAATGCGTGTTAATTCCTGCCCCCGAGGCGACCATAACGGATGTATAAATCCGCTTCTTTTATAAACAGTATCCACACCTTTGGGAGGATAAATAGTTTTGTAATTATAACGAAGAAGGTGATTGCTGCTGTTGCTTATTGTAAGGAAACCGTTATCAGCAACTGCTTTTATGTGATTCGTATTTTTATAAGGTACTCCTTTAATTAGCTGAAATATTCTTTTATTGTTTTTTGTTGGCAATATGATCCAGTTCAATATTCTACTGTCATTGTATTCTACCTGGTATGGTAGTGCGGTTTTGATTTTACCATTAACTTCTACTAATTCTAAAACACTGTCGGGCAAAAGTGTTATTGCATCAAGATTAACTTTTACAGGAATAGAAAGTTCGTTATTATTATTCGAGGTCACTTCAAGGGTAGCTAAAACCTGTGCGTGTACAAAGAAGCTATATGTAAAAAAAAACAAAAAAATAAAGACTGACTTTTTTTTCATGATATAAATTACTGTGCAGTGCTTTTTGATTGCAATGCCATTTCAAGAGCAGAGGTAGTTGTATAATATTTTGCTATCATATTCGGCACTTCCCATGCAGGCAGTTTGCCTTCTTTAAAATATTGAAGAAACTTTTCCATTACTCTTGCAAAGTGCGACTCATGTCCTTCATTATATTTTTCTGGGATGATAACTTTCCATCCTGCCAAGTTTTTTTGTATCTCAACACCTGGATATTTTGCCTGGATAGATTTTAATTGTTCTTTTAAAACATTTGCATAAGATGCATCGCCTGCATTTACCGGCTCAATGTATAAAACAGGTTTATAATTTTGTTCGGCGCCCTGCTTTATTATGAGATTAGCTTTTGTTCCACGCATTATTGAATAGTGGGTATCACCTGCCCCTTCGGGTGCCTTGTAATTCCACGTCACAGATATCTTTGCATGTGTCCCTTTAATCTCATAATTTATTTCACTATTGCTGTACACTCTTAGGATACTGTCATGTACTACATATTTTTTTAAATAATCAGGAAAGCTATTTAGTTTGGTTAATGCATTAAACTGGCTTGCGGTCATATCCGTACTCCATCGCCTTGCAGATGTAAGCTTAATATCTTTTGTATAATCAATTACCTGTTCGGGAAAACATTCCCATTGTACCAGGTCTACCAGGTGAGTGGTTACATCTACTATGCCTTCACCCTCCTGTGTTACATCCATAAACCATGGCGGCCTGGTAAGAACACTTCCTGAAACATATTTATAAAAATAATGAACGCTTTCTTTTGTTACTGCGGGGTTTTCTGATGTACCTTTTATTAATTGCCCAAAAATCTGCGGCAGAAGTGATAATTCTTTTTGCAGTATTGTAGTGATCTCATAACGTTCTGTCATAATATCGTACAGCAACACATTCTTTTTTGCAGCAACATCAAATGCAGATCTTAGTAAATCAAAATTCTTTTTGTCGATCGCCATTGGTTTATCTGCCAACACATTAAAACCTTCATTAATTGCTTTAAAAATATATTCCGTTTTCTTTTGATTATTGCCGGCCATTACAACAACATTTCCTTTTTTTTCTGCCAGCATTTTATTAAGAAAATCATTCCCGGTATAAACTTCTTCCTTCCAATGCGTAGGATCTTCTGTACGGTTATTATAACTGTTTATTCTGTCAAGATGAAGTTTTAGATCAGGACCTTCAGGTGCATATACATGCACAATTGAATCAACATTACTATACATAATTTTTTGTACCAATGCTGCATGAAAGTGCCCGGGATCGAGTGTGATCAACTTCACTCCTTCATTTTTATACGTGATAGTTTTGTGGGTACTTGAGCATCCGGTTATGATGAATAAAAAGAGAATGAAGAATATTTTTTTCATCAGCTTTTCTTTTTAACAACATAATTAGTACCATAAGGATATCGCTGCGGCCTTGATAATAATTTATTCGCCTCAACATTATCTTTAAAAACTTCTTTTTTAGGATCCCAATATAATTTACCTGGAACTTTCATTGCTGCATGAGCAACAAGACACGCACTGCACGAACGGTGAGCAACTTCCGGGGGGCTAATCGTTTGCTTTTTATTCTGTATACAATCGAGCCAGTTACCATGCTGCTCAGGGCTATCATATAAATGAATTTCGTTTGGTCCGATAACAGAAGTTAATATTTTAGGATCGCTTGCATTGAAAGCTTTTTCAACCTTGCCTGATGTAGGATCGGAAGCAGTAACACCCACATTACCACGTGTTACAAATATCCATCCATTGGTTCCTTCAAACCTTACACCATTGGGATTTTTACTGTTCAAATACATTTCAACTCCATTTGCATATTTTAATTTTGCTTCATAATCTCCATGCACATTCCATAAACCTTTTTTAGGAAATTCTGCAGTTGCCTCTGCTTCTACAGGACCTGTAAGTTCTGTGTTCATTCCCCAGTGTGCAATATCTATGTGATGTACGCCCCAGCCTGTTATCATGCCGGCGCCAAATTGTTCGCAGCGCAACCATCCGCCTCTTGAATTAGGATCTGTTTGTGAGTGTACACGGTCAAGTGTATAATATACATATGGTGTGGACCCAAGCCACATATCATAATTAAGGTTTTCAGGAATCGGCATTTCTGCGGTATTTCCTCCTGCAGGATCAGATGGTAATCCTACATGAACTTTTTGCAACGTACCTATTCTACCATTTCTTACCAGCTCGCAGGCATGCTTAAATTGTGGCCATGGATTTTTTGATCGTTGCTGACTTCCTAACTGAAACACTACTCCGGATTTTCGTACCGTATCACTCATCTGCCGGCCTTCTTCAATTGTAAGTGAGGTAGGCTTTTGAAGATAAATATGTTTGCCGGCAAGTGCTGCTTCAATAGCAGGTTGCGCATGCCAGTGATCAGGCGTACTAATAATAACTGCATCAATATCTTTATTGGCCAACAGTGCATGATAATCATCATATGTTTTTACATCAATATAATTAGCCTGTCCTGTTTTTTTTGCATACCATCCTTCTATCATCTCCTTACCACTTTTCAATCTTACTTTATCTACATCTGCTACGGCCATGATCCGGGCAACATCGTACTTAAAAGTTTCAGCAAGATCATGCGTACGTGCTATGCGGCCACAACCTATTTGCCCGATGTTGATTTTATTACTGGGTGCATTTTTCCCAAAAACAGTTGCAGGAACAATTGTAGGAAACCCTGCACGCACTATTGATGGAATGTTAGATAATAGTAAAGTGCCTGCTGTTGCTGTTGTGCTGTTCTTTAAAAAATTTCTTCTGCTATTATTATTTTTTTCTTCAGTCATTTTTTTAAAAGATTATTTTATGCGTAAGCAATATTGTTCATTTTTAAATTATCTGAAAACCTGTTTTTAAAATTAATCAGGTATTTTATCAAGTGGTGGCACATTTTTTTCAAAGCCGATATATCCTTTATTCTGATTAATTATTCCGTTGCTGTTTGCCTGAATTACTGTACTGGGGATAGGCCATAAAATATGATAAGGACTCATCGTATATTGATCCTGATGAGCTGTTCTTATTCCTAATTTATAAAAATTGTTTTTTGCAATTACCCTGTCGTATAAATAATTATTATCTGAAAAGCTCGTCAATGAATATACTTTTCCATTTTCAGCTGCCTTCCCTGTTTTGGCAAACAGATAAGATATACGGGTAAGTTCAGTTTTACGGGGTTCTTCAAAAAACAGTTCACGGGCTCTTTCATCAAGTATAGTTGCCATATTTACCTGTACGGCAAGTATAGGGGCACAACCAGCACGTATTCTTACCGCATTTATATCAGCAGCTGCAGAAGCAAGATCTCCCTTCCAGAAAAAAGCTTCAGCTCTTAATAAATACGTTTCTGCCAACCTGAACAAATACCAATCACTGTGGCCGCCCTGCATGGGAGAGTTTTCAAAATCAGGGACAAATAATTTGTATTGAGGCCATCCGAAATAACTTCTGATAGTATCTGTAGTAAGCAGTCCTCCTGAAGCATTTTTAAGTTGCAGATTTTTAAGGTACCAGGGATCATTGGAAGTTTTTAATCCCATATCATTATATAAAAGATCTTCCATGTTCATCCAGTTTCCTTTAGCATGTCTTAAGTCATTCGGATCATTCCATATTTCATATTGTGCATAATTACTGGGGCGTGTTCTTCCAATACCCCGCCCATACAAATTAGATTGGATAAATTCCGGATTGGTATTATCATTGGTTCCTACTTTGCCAGATGGGGTTTTAATATTACTACCCCAGAATGGAACCGCCTGCCGCATGATGGTCATTCCGGTACCAAACTGACCTTCACCAAATCTGTCTATGATCATAAATATCCCTTCTTTATTTGCACCAATGGATTTATTTTCCGGCCTGTGAAGATCCCAAATCACATTTGCAGGTAATAGAACCGGCCGCATAGTACCTGCAGGAACATAAAAAGGTGGCGCTGCATTACCAAACGGTGCTTTCATTAAACTATATACTCCACCATTTATAACACCAGTGGCGGCCTTTATCGCATCATCAAAATTACCCAGCGCCAGGTTAACTTTTGTGAGCAAATGCGCAACTGCCCCTTTGGTAACATCACCCTTGTTAACAGCATCAGACGTCCATAATAAGGCAGAATCCAAATCATCTTTTATCTTTTGTAGAATAACTTCTCTTTTTACTGAATAAAAATCAAGCCTTGGTTCGGTTATCTCTTTCATTACTGCCGGCACATCACCAAATTGATGTGTTAACCTGTAATATCGTAATGCCCTGTGAAAGTAAGCAGCTCCGAGGATAGCATTCCTTTTAGCGGGAGATGTAAATGTGACGTTATCAATCCGGGAAATAACTGTATTAGCATATTTAATCCCTCTATATGCTTCATCCCAATAAACACCTATCTTATTTCTATCATCATTATTAAATGTAACACCATCCTGTGTAATTAATAAGTTCAGATCCTGCGCCGGTCCGGATTTATCAGTGGTACCTTCTACAGCAATATCAGTAAAAAGCATTTCGGTAAGAATTGGGGGATTACCTCCATAATAC
>JAYVEA010000049.1:0-6052 GCA_043749085.1 Chitinophagales bacterium | reverse complement strand
GGCCATAAGTTAATGCAGGTCCTTTACCACAACTGCATTCTCCCTGCGTCATTTTATTTATCATCGGGGTAGTGGAATCGTGTGTTACATCAGTTATTATCGCTATGTCGGGCTTAATTCTTCTTGCTATCATTTCTGCACCACGCAAACCTATTTCTTCCTGCACTGCATTTACTATGTACAATCCAAAGGGTAATTTCTTTTTGTTCTCTTTAAGTAATCTTGCTACCTCAGCTATCATAAAACCACCAATACGGTTATCAAATGCACGACCGATAAAATTATTATAGGCAAGCTCTGCAAAGCCATCTTCATAAGTAACCACAGCGCCCACATGTACGCCAAGATCTTCCACTTCTTTTTTATTTCTTGCGCCGCAATCCAAAAATAGATTATCAACCTTTGGCTGGGTTTCTTTACTGTCAGCATTATTAATCCTTGTATGGATTGCAGGCCATCCAAAAACAGCTCTTACCTGGCCTTTCTTTCCATGAATAAAAACTCTTTGTGAAGGAGCAATCTGGTGATCAACGCCGCCATTTCTTTTTAAATAAATCAATCCTTCAGGTGAAATATAATTTACGAACCAGCTTATTTCATCTGCATGTGCTTCAATAACCACCTTAAATTTTTCATCAGGATTTATTACACCAACTGCAGTTCCATAGGCATCAGTAAAATGGCTATCTACATAATTTTTTATATACGCCAGCCATAATTTTTGTCCACTTGTTTCAAAACCAACCGGTGATGGATTGTTAATATAATTTCGTAAAAACTCAAATGAGTTATCTGTTAAGATGGATTTAGATCTTTTTGCCTTAGCCATTATTTATTTATTTAAGATTGCAAATTTAACGGAAATATACCGAGCCTATAATAACGAGTAGTGCCTGCAAAAACATCATCCCATCAATGCAGGCAAGATAAACAACATCGGAATTATTTTTTTTAATGAATTCAATTGTAATAATGGTTGCTGCTGCAGAAAGCAGCATTGCAGCTAATTGAATTGTATCAGGGAGATAAATAAATTGAATTGCTGATAGTGTAATAAAAATTATTAAAAGAATATAACAAAGAACATAAGAATTTTTTTCACCCAGCTTTACGGCAAGAGTGGCAATATTTTCTTTCCTGTCAACTTCTATATCCCGTATATCAAACAATAAACAAAGAAGGAAAATAAAAATGAATCTTCTTACAAAGATCAGCAGGAAAGAAAGTGCCGGAAAGCTTTCCCTATCTACAGAAAACCAAACTGTAACCAATGTCCATAAAAGTGCAAGTGTAGTGATCTTTAATAATCCGAAATCTTTTATTCTTTTTTTATGGGTGAAGGGTAAAAAAGGAAATGAATATAAAACAGCAACGGCGCTCAGTACCAGTAAAATAATAAAATGATGAAGCCGGAAACTGAACAGGCTATATATAATTAGCGCCAGGCCAAATACAACTAAAACTTTATGAACACCTTTATTTTTTAACGACCATGCAAGCCGCTTGGAATTTGCAACCGCAGTTTTTTTAAAAAAATAATGCATATTATACTGCACCAGTGTAGCACCGAATATAAAAAAATAAAAACTGGGAGCATTTAGCCTGAGATGTAAGAGGATATTGGTTTCAATGCACATTGCCACAGCACAAATAGAAATAAAAATGCTGCCAAATAAAATAATCTCAGTTAATCTTTTGATCAAGTTTAATTAAATATGATAATAGCATCTGATACTGCGGTATCACTTTTATTTTGTGCTTTATCTCTTAAAACAAATTTAAAAACTGCCGTATCATTTCTCGGTGCACATTGCGGAGTTACATCATTATAGCTATAGGTTATAATAATTTCACCAGATTGATTTTTACCGGTGGGAAAAGAAGGTATGGTGTGTGAAGAATCTATAAAACCACCACTTGGATCATTGCGACAGGGCCTGGTAAGTTTTTGAATAAAAATTTTATCAGTAAGATCTCCCTCTGCATCAGTAAATGATAATGTGAACCGCAATGTTTCACCGCGGTGAAGCGCTTTGGTGTTAACCTCTTTATACTTTAATTGGGGCGCTGATGTATACTTGTTTTTATTGCAGGAGAATAAAAATAAAATGAATATGGAAAATAATATAGTGTTACGCATCTTTGTATTTTGAATATCAAATTTAATTATTATTCACTGAAAAATACTGCAGAAATATCAGAATGGGAAAATAAGATCTTCCATGCATCCTTCTACAATTTTGACAGATTGGCGCTGGAACTTTTTCAATTTCAATACCGGCATAATAATGTGTATCGCCAATATGCAGATTCAGTTCATATTATACCTGAAAAGGTTGATACTATTGCAAAAATTCCATTTTTACCGATACAATTTTTTAAAACCAATGTTATTAAAACAACTGAATATGAACCTCAAATTATTTTTGAAAGCAGTGGTACGACAAAATCAGTAAATAGCAAACATTATGTTAAGAATTTAGATTTGTATAAAACAAGCTTTACAAAATGCTTTGAACTTTTTTATGGACCGGCAAGTGAATGGTGTATCATTGGGCTCCTGCCTTCGTACCTGGAAAGAAAAAATTCATCTTTAATAACGATGGCAGAGGAATTAATAAAACAAAGTGGTCATTCGTTAAGCGGCTTTTATTTAAAAGATCATAAGAAATTATATCATACCTTATTACACAATGAAATTCTGAAGCAACCCACGTTGCTGATCGGGGTAACATTTGCCCTGCTGGATTTTACAGAAGATTACACCCTGCATTTAAGTAATACAGTTATAATGGAAACGGGCGGAATGAAAGGCAGGCGTGAGGAAATCACAAGAGAAGAAGTGCATGAAATACTTATCAAAAAAACAGGTGTTCGGCAAATACATTCTGAATATGGGATGACGGAAATATTATCACAGGCTTATTCCCGTGGTAAAGGCATCTTTAAATGTCCGCCATGGATGAAGGTTCTGATAAGAAGCGAAGATGATCCATTCTCTATACAAACAGCGCCACTAAGTGCAGAAAGAACAGAAACAGGAATAATAAATATTATTGACCTTGCTAATATATATTCCTGTGCTTTTATTGCTACAGATGATATGGGGAAACTATATCACAATGGTTCTTTTGAAGTTTTAGGAAGATGCGATAATTCAGATATAAGAGGATGTAGCCTGATGATAAGTTAACTTACTGTTGAGGCATAGTATTTGCAAGATGCAAAACAGATTTATTAATCACTAAAAATATAAAAAATGAAAAAGTTATTATTTCTTGTAATGTTCATGTTTACTATTGGTATGGCAGTAAAAGCACAGGATGATAAGGATAAAATTAAAAAAACTTCCACTCCTGCTCAAAAAGTGCATAACACCGTTAGCCATCATAAAAGGTATAAAGGCTATAAAGTTAAACACCACCACAATGGACATACCTCAAAGCATAAGGTAGATATGAAAGAAGGTGAAGTGAAAGACAAATAGTTTTTAAACATCAGTATAAAAAAGCTTTCCGTGATAATGGAAGGCTTTTTTTATTGTATAACAAAATTATCTACATTCGCTTTTCAAATTATAGTCTATGAAGATTTAAGCAGGGCTTAGATTAATTTTTGTAAGCCCAATTACTCCATACTTGCAGACAGTACAATGCTGCAATATTTCAATTTATTTATTTCATCTTTATTTAATTAATCATGACGACTTATACAAATGATAAGAGTATTAAGGGCATCTTCAACTTTATAAAACTTGCTTCATCAGATAAGCACCAGGATTTTACTACTGGCAGTATACGCAAAGCAATTTTTTTACTTGCCATACCAATGATACTGGAAATGTGTTTAGAAAGTGTATTTGCGGTTGTAGATATTTTTTTTGTTGGCAAGCTTGGTTCCAATGCCACAGCTACTGTTGGTTTAACAGAATCTGTTCTTACTATTATTTATTCAATTGCTTTTGGCTTAAGTATGGCCACAACTGCAATGGTGGCCAGGCGGGTTGGAGAAAAAAATGCTGAAGGTGCAGCAAAGGCGGGGGCACAGGCAATAATGGTGGGAATAACAATATCTCTTTTGATCAGCATCGCAGGAATTTTATTTGCAGGAGAGTTTCTTCGGTTGATGGGAGCAACTGAAGAAATCATTAAAACAGGTTCAACATATACAAGAATTATGCTGACAGGAAATGTAGTTATCATGATGCTTTTTTTATTGAATGGAATTTTTCGTGGTGCAGGTGATGCTTCAATTGCAATGCGCAGTTTGTGGCTTGCAAATATCTGCAACATTATTTTATGCCCTTTGCTCATCCACTATTTTGGATTGAAGGGTGCAGCTTTTGCAACTACAACAGGTCGTAGTATCGGGGTATGTTACCAGCTCTGGCAATTATTAAAAGGGAAAAAAGGAATTATTAAAATTCACATGCATCATTTTTTACCTGACAAAGAAGTGCTGAAAAATTTATCCCATGTTGCATCAACAGCAACACTTCAATTTATTATTGGCTCTGCAAGCTGGATAGCAATGGCAAGAATAATGACAGGCTTTGGAAGCAGCGCTGTGGCAGGTTATACAATTGCCATCAGGTGGATCGTATTTTTTATTCTGCCGGCATTTGGTTTAAGCAATGCAGCAGCTACATTAGTTGGTCAAAACCTTGGTGCAAAACAACCTGAGCGTGCAGAAGAATCAGTTTGGAAGACGGCTAAGTACAATGCCATTTTTATGGCTTTTGTGTCGCTGTTGCTTTTAGTTTGTGCAGATTTTTTTGTAAGCATAATTAATACAGATCCTGTTGTTGTAAAAACAGCGGTACTTGCATTACGTATCATTAGCCTGGGTTATATCTTTTATGGTATCGGAATGGTTATGATGAATGCATTTAACGGAGCAGGAGATAGCAGAACGCCTACATGGGTAAATTTATTCTGGTTCTGGATATTTCAAATCCCGGTGGCATATCTCGTAGCCATTGTTTGGCATTGGGGGACAAAAGGCGTGTTCATTGCAATTGTTGTTACCGAAACATGCATAACAATTACCAGTGCAATATTGTTTAAAAGTGGAAGGTGGAAGCTGGTGAAGATTTAGTTGGTTGGCCAGGTGAATGATAAAGTGGAATGTACTAACCACAAAATAATTACTTGTGGGTCAAACTTTTTCTTCTTTCCATCAGTTCTCTCCAGGTTGTAAGAATAATATGCTCATCCTGCAAGGCCTTTTTAAAAGCAGGATCCATCATAGCCAGCATATCGCCTCTTCGTACAGGACCTGAATCAGATATATGCCTAAATACTTCTGTTGTTGCAGTGCAATGCATTATCATCATTGTAACACCAGGTCGCAATGTTTTAATCGCCTCAAGATATTTTTTGGTTTTATATTTCTGTAATTTTTTATCATCATTTTTTATTAGATCAGGAATCTTCCAATCATAACTGTAATTGTGCAAATCATCAAGCACAGGCAGGCCGGCTTTCCATAACATCGCCCCTATCATCCTGATCTGTTGTATTTGTAAATCAGAAAAATGTGTTTGTTGCTGTATCAAAACATCATTCCCCGCCGGCATCATTACCGGAATATGATTTTCTATACCCAACTTTACATATTCCTGTATAAATGCTGGTGTAGCAAACAAGGTTCCCATATGACTATCCAGATGTGTTGGCTCGAAACCCATGGTTCTTGCCCTTTCCAATTGTGCTTTTATTTCTTTATATACTTCAGCTGCTGTTGCATGTTTCACAACATCTGCAACTCCTGCCCAAAGATCACCTTCATTGTCTGTAAGCCCGGGTACTGCTTCCTTTCCGGCTAATGGTCCCCACCTGTATTCTTTCCATTCTGAGGTTAAGGTTAAATGCAATCCTGCATCTGTCTCAGGATGTTTCTTCAGGTAATGAATATATGCCGGCACCCATGCACAAGGCATCATAACACTGCAGGATGTTGCAACACCCTTTGTCATTGCATTGATGGCTCCATCGTTTGAATCATAACTCATACCTACATCATCAACATGTAGTATCAAAACTTTGGAACC
>JAYVEA010000048.1:0-6073 GCA_043749085.1 Chitinophagales bacterium | reverse complement strand
ATTATGTAGGTGATAGTGCCTTCTTTAAATCACTGAATAAATATCTTAATGATAATAAATTTAAAAACGCAGAAGCGCATCAATTGCGTCTTGCCTTTGAAGACATAACAGGGCAGGACCTAAACTGGTTTTGGAACCAATGGTATTATAGCAGCGGACATCCTCAATTAAAAATAAATTATAACTATGCAAATGGTAAAGCCTATGTAATAACAGAACAAACTCAAAACACAGGCAAAATATTTCGCCTTCCTGTTGCCATTGATGTTTATAATGGCCCAAATAAAAAACGAAATAATGTTTGGATAGAAAATAAAACAGACACTTTTACTTTTAATGCTGCCACCAAACCCACTTTAATAAATGTAGATGCCGATAAAGTATTATTGGTTGAGAAGACAGATAAAAAAACAAACGAGAACTGGATAGAACAATGGAAGTATGCAGGAAATTATTTAGATAGAAAAGAAGCTCTTACAGCCTTTTCAAAAAATAAAATGAAACAGTTAAGTGAAGGATTGGATGATAAGTTTGACGGAATAAGATTATATACTTTAGAATTATTTGAAGAAAAAAAAGAATTAATAACAGATAACGACATAACTAAATTTGAAACCCTCGCCAATAATGATCCTTCTAAAAAGGTACGGGCAAAGGCTATTGAAATATTAGCTTCGCTAAGAGATAAAAAGTTTATACCGCTATTTACAAAAACCACAGGTGATTCATCTTATTCTGTTGCAGGTGCCGCATTAGAAGGTTTAATAGTGTTAGAACCGGACAATGCTTATGCCCTGGCAAAAAAATACAGTAATGATGCAAGGGGTAAATTAGGCAGCCTTATTGCCCAGGTTTTTTTGGTAAAAGGTACTGAGGATGATTATGATTTTATTATTAATCAATATAAAACCCAGCCATCGGGTGAGGATAAAATAGTATTAAGCAATCTGCTTCCAATGTATCTTATAAAAATACCTGACGCAGCTAAAGTAAGATCGGCAATCGATTTGGTATATGCTTATCGAAATAATTTTTCTGCAGAAGAAAAAACTCTATTTGATCGAATGATTAAAAACTCTTTTACTAAACTTAGCAAAGCAAAAAGAGATGAGGGCTATAAAGAATTGGCAGATTATATAAATGGGTTGATAAAATAATTTAATAAGCGTTATTAAAAAAGCAGATCATTAGATCTGCTTTTTTTCTTTACAAATAATTTAAATCATTCTACCACCCTCCGCTTGCTCCACCGCCACCTCCGGAACCGCCACCAAATCCTCCAAAGCCACCTCCTCCACCGCCAAAACCACCGCCCCAGCCTCCACGGCTTCCTCCGCCTAACATGTTGCCAAGGAAAAACCAACCTAAACCACCAAGCCCTGAAGCACCTCTCCTGCTCATATAATTTCCACCGCCACCGCCACCAATTTTTGATAAAATAAAAATTATTAAAATAATAAGAAACAATATTCCTTTAATGGGAAAATGACCCGTAAAATTTTTTCTAACATCTGCTTTATACTCTCCTTTAGCAGCAAGAATAATAGCATCAATGGTTTGATCAAACCCGCGATAATAATCATTAGCTTTAAAATTTGGGATCATTACCTCATCAATAATATGCTTTGCAGTAATATCAGGCAGTACACCTTCCATACCGTAACCTGTTTCAATTCTTGCTTTTCTTTCTGCTTTTGAAACAAGAATTAAAACACCATTATTTTTTTCTTTGGTACCAATACCCCAGTCACGTAAATATTTTAAAGAGAGTTCAGCAATATCATACCCCTGCAGATCAGGAACTGTAATAACTACAATGGCAGAAGATGTGCTGTCATTATAATCTCTTACTTTTTTTTCTAATGCTTCTTTTTGAAATGGCTCAAGAAAATTTCCAAAATCATTTACAGCCTGCGGAGGATTTGTCTTATCAAATAATTTTTGAGCAAAAAGCTGCTGGGAAGTAAGGAGAATAAATATTAAGAAGAATTTCTTCATTGAATTAATTGCGTCTAACTCCCAAAAATAATTTCATCAGGAAGTTCATTTTTATCAGTATCCTTATTGTAAGGAAAATTTTCTTTCAATGCATCTCCTATTTCTGCTATGCATTGAACTATGCCATTTGCATAATTTTTTTTATCAAAATGTAAAAGGATCTTATTTACTGCTTCTTCCCAAAACTGATTACCAACTTTTTGATGAATACCGCTATCAGCATATACCGCAAGCTGCCTGTCCTTTAATGCAACATATAACAGCACTGCATTGTGATCCTGTGTATTCTCCATTTTTAATTCTGAAAAAACTTCCACAGCCCTGTCAAGAGGATCAATGAATTTACATCTGCTCTCTATAAACACTCTTACTTCGCCGCTTGTACTCTTTTCAGCATTGCGTATAGCTGCAACTATTTTATCATTTTCTTCTTTTGAAAAAAATTTTTTCTTTTTAAATAGGGAAAACATTATTTCCTGATTTATTTGATATCAAAATTAACATCAGGAGCTTTTTCACTTCCGGGATCTGATTTGTAAAATGGTTTTTCGTGATAGCCAAATACGCCGGCAAAAATATTGTTAGGAAAAGTTTTTACTTTTAAATTGTATCCCTGCACAGCGGCGTTATAATCTTTTCGTGCAACATTAATCCTGTTCTCTGTCCCTTCTATCTGTGCCTGAAAATCCTGGAATGCTTTTGTTGTTTTTATATCAGGATAATTTTCAACTACAGCCAATAATTTACTGAATGAACTTTGTAACCCTGTTTGTGCCTGCTGATATGCTTCCAAAGATTTTGGATCGCTGGGGTTAACATTAATAGAAGTTGCTTTGGCCCGTGCATTAACCACTTCAGTTAAAACAGATTTTTCAAAATTAGCAGAAGCTGAAATAGTTTTAATTACGCTGCCGTAAAGATCACTTCTTCTCTGGTAGTTGGTTTCTACATCACCCCATTTTGCTTTCACTTCCTGATCTACACCTACCAAACCATTGTAGGCGCCGCATCCCCAGAAAAATAATAGCACAACTAACCCTAGTATAACATATAAACCTGTTCTTGATTTCATTTTTATTTGTTTTAATTAAAGATAATAGTTTTAAGCAAATGCCATGCTTAAGATTTTTCCTGTCATTATTACACCTCACCCTAAATCCCTCTCCTGCAAGAGAGGGACTTTGAAGTTCTTTTATGATTGTATTGCTGCTATTCCCGGCAATGATTTTCCTTCAAAATATTCAAGCATCGCCCCACCGCCTGTACTTACAAAACTTACTTTATCTGCAAGATGAAATTTATTTACTGCTGCAACACTATCTCCACCGCCAACAAGAGAGAAAGCTCCATTTTTAGTTGCTTCTGTAACAGCCATTGCAATCGCTTTGGTACCATGCTGAAATTTCTCCATTTCAAATACACCCATTGGGCCATTCCATAAAATGGTTTTTGAATTGCGGATAACCTTACAAAAAGATTCGGTGGCCATTTGCCCGATATCGAGTCCCATCCAGCCACCAGGAATGTTATTACTTAGTGCACCGGATACTTCTGCATCGGCAGCAAATTTATTTGCAATAATAGAATCGGATGGCAGATGAATACAAACATTTTTCTCCTGCGCTTTTTTTATCAGATCAAGTGCCGTATCAATCCTGTCATCTTCACAAAGTGAATCACCAATCTTCCCACCTTCAGCTTTGTAAAAGGTGTAAGCCATACCGCCGCCGATTATAATATCAGTTGCTTTATCCAATAAATTTTCTATAATCAATATCTTATCAGATACTTTTGCACCACCTATTATTGCAAGAAAAGGTTTTTCATTACTATGCAAAACCTTCTCTGCACTTTCAACTTCTTTCTCCATTAATAAGCCAAACATTTTTTTATCAGCGGGAAAGAACTTTGCAATAATTGCTGTAGATGCATGAGCACGATGTGCTGTGCCAAAAGCATCATTCACATACACATCGCCAAGCTTGCTAAGTTTTTCTGCAAAGCCTTCATCACCTTTTTCTTCTTCTTTATAAAAACGAAGATTTTCTAATAATAAAACTTCGCCCGGTTTTAAATCTTTTGCTTTTGTGATCGCATCATCGCCAATGCTGTCATTTGCAAATAATACTTTTGTGTCGTCTCCTAAAAGCTCCTGCAAATGATTAACTAAATGCTTTAATGAATATTTATCTTCAGGGCCACCTTTTGGTCTTCCAAAATGCGACATCAAAACAGCACTGCCTCCATCTTTTAATATTTTTTGAATTGATGGCAGTGATGCCCGTATTCGGTTATCATCACTTATCTCAAACTTATCATTAAGGGGAACATTAAAATCTACACGAACTAATGCTTTTTGATCTTTGAAATTATGATCTGAAAATTTGCTCATACATTTTTATTAAAAAAGGCTTTCAAAATATGAAAGCCTTTTGATGATTAAAGAACTAATAGTTGAAGTGAGTGATCCTTCAATAAACTCAGGATAAACTCCACGATGATGCCATGAAAAAACAAAAGCTTGTAACCAAAATTATTTATTTATCAACCCTGCAAAATAATGCACAGTACGTACCAACTGCGATACATAACTCATTTCATTATCGTACCAGCTAACCGTTTTTATCATTTGTTTATCGCCCACAGTAATTACTTTAGTTTGAGTAGCATCGAATAAAGAGCCAAAAGTAATTCCTATAATATCGCTGCTTACAATTTCATCTTCAGTGTATCCGAAACTCTCATTTGCAGATGCTTTCATCGCTGCATTCACTTCTTCAACAGTAACCGCTTTATTGAGCAAAGTAGTAAGCTCGGTCAACGATCCGGTAATTGTAGGTACTCTTTGAGCAGAACCATCAAGCTTTCCTTTTAACTCAGGCAAAACCAAACCAATTGCCTTTGCAGCTCCCGTACTGTTAGGAACTATATTTTGTGCTGCAGCCCTCGCTCTTCTAAGATCACCTTTAGGATGCGGCGCATCCAGCGTATTCTGGTCATTTGTATATGCATGGATTGTCGTCATAAATCCGGCAACAATTCCATAAGTGTCATTCAACACTTTTGCCATTGGAGCAAGACAATTGGTTGTGCATGATGCACAGGATATAATTGTTTCGCTGCCATCTAAAATATTGTGGTTAACATTAAACACAACTGTTTTAAGATCTCCTGTTGCTGGGGCTGATATAACCACACGCTTTGCACCTGCAGTAATGTGTGCCTGTACTTTATCTTTATCAGTAAAAAATCCTGTACTCTCAATTACAACATCTACGTTGTGTTGTGCCCATGGAATTTGAGCAGGATCTTTTTGCGCATATATTTTTATTTCATGACCTTCTACAACAATTGCATTTTCTGTAGATGTAACCTGCTGATCAAATCTTCCCTGTGCGCTGTCGTACTTTAATAAATGTGCCAACACTTTAGGACTAGTGAGATCATTGATAGCAACTACTTCAATGCCCTCCATATTATAAATCTGGCGAAATACCAATCTTCCAATTCTTCCAAAACCATTAATGGCAACTTTAACTGAACTCATATCTTTTTAAAATTTAGAGAGGCAAAATTACAGTAAGTGAGAGAATAATTAAGGAGAATATTTTTAACGCCTGAGCCAGAGAACTATATATTGATTATTTTTTGTTATCATCTTCTGAGCCGGCATCTTTTTTTTCCTTATCAGCTGGCAAGAACATTGCTTCACGATCTTTCATTACCTCGTCCATGTTTCTGTCATTATCAATAATACCTTTTTCCTCAAGCATCCGCATATCTTTTGCATCCCTTAAAAATTCGGATGCAAAAATGAATTCATTCAACAGTTTATTTTTGCTGAAAATAATTTCTTTGTTGTTGCCCACCCATTCTTTTTCTCCCTGGTACATATATAAAATATTCTGTCCGATCTCCATTACACTGTTCATATCATGCGTATTTATAACAGTTGTCATATTATACTCTTCCGTAATTTCTTTAATAAGCAGATCAATTACCATTGATGTTTGCGGATCAAGCCCTGAATTAGGCTCATCGCAAAATAAATATTTTGGATTGAGTACAATAGCCC
>JAYVEA010000047.1:0-6089 GCA_043749085.1 Chitinophagales bacterium | reverse complement strand
TTTTAATGACCAACCATTACTGCATAAGAACTATAAAAAGATCTTTATCTCTTATACAGGTGAAGAAAGCGCATTACTGCCGGAAGAATTGTACTATCCGGGTGAAAATGAATTGTTACTTAAAACACTTTACGGTGATATAAATGAAGGAGCTATTGCAACGGACCTTATAGCTGACAAAAAAATATACAATGTATATAGAATGCCTGCTGATATTCATAAAGTGATAGTTGATCAGTTCCCTTTGGCTGCTTTTAGTCATCACTATTCTTTACTTATTAAACAAGGCATTCAAGGCGATATTCTTAAAATTATTTTTTACAGAAGTACATTCATAGCAGCATTGATAAAGGCCGGAAAGTTGCAGATAATTCATTTATACCCATACAAATCAGGAGCTGATGTTGTTTATCACCTGTTGAACATTTGTCATCAATGTACAATTACCGATGTGCCACTAAGCATAGGAGGGATGATTGAAATTGATTCTGATCTGCATAAGGAGATCGCACATTATTTTTCAAACATTGCTTTTGATGAGCTCCCCTCTGAATATGAATTTACAAACCGCCTGAAAGAATTACCGCCACATTATTTTAGTCATTTGTTTTCTCTTGCATTATGCGTATAATCAGCGGCACACATGGTGGAAGAAAAATATCACCTCCGGCAAAAATGCCATACACACGTCCTACTACTGATATAGCGAGGGAAGGACTTTTTAATATCATTGAAAATAATCTTGACATTTCATCCCTTAAAACGCTGGATATTTTTGGCGGCACTGGCAGCATCAGTTATGAGCTGGCATCCAGAGGTGCGATAGATATTACTATTGTTGAAAAAGATGCTGCCATGTATGAGTTTATAAAAAAAAATGCAACATCATTGAACTTTGAAAATTTTAAAGTGTTTAAAAGCGACGTGTTTAGGTTTCTGGAGCAATCTTCTGAGACATTTGATTTTATTTTTGCAGGTCCGCCATATGCGCTTATCACTATCAATGATCTACCTAAAATTATTTTTGAAAAAAAACTTTTAAATCAAAATGGATGGTTCATCCTGGAGCATACGCCTGCAAATAATTATAAAACGTTCTCTCATTTTAAAACACAGCGCAACTACGGCACTACTGTTTTTTCTATCTTTATAAATAATTAAATCATACTTGTGACGAAGGCAGCGCTTAGAAAAATATATAAAGAAAAAAGGAAAGAGATATCATGGAAAGATAAACAGCGCTGGACAGACCTTATACTTATTAATTTTCAAAAACTTGATCTGCCTTTTATAAATTGTGTTCACACTTATCTTGCCATTGAAGATCAGAATGAAGTGGATACGGAGAACTTAATACGGTTTTTAAAATTTAAAAACCCCGGAATAAAAATAGTAGTACCTAAAATAAATTTGGATGCAGGGGAGATGCGTCATTATATTTTTAATGATGATGTTGATATGGCGCCTAATTTATTTGGGATAATTGAACCCGTTAAAGGAGATAAAGTTGATCCGGAAGAAATTGACATTGTGCTTACGCCTTTATTGGCATTTGATAAAAAGGGATATCGGATTGGTTATGGCAAAGGTTTTTACGATAAATTTTTTGCGCATTGTAATAAGAATGCGATAAGGGTTGGATTAAGCTTTTTTGAACCTGAAGAAATAATTGATGACATTAATATGCATGATATACCATTGCATTATTGTATTACGCCAAATTCAGTTTATACTTTTTAATATTTAGAAATGAAAATACGGAATGAAACAATAGACATTGCAGGACGATTTTATATAGAAGAAAATAATGCCGCAGTAGCAGAAATGGATTATCAATTACCTGATAAAAATACGCTGCTGATAGTGCATACAGAAGTAGATAAAAGCCTTGAAGGTAAAGGTGTTGGAAAACAGCTGGTAAGCGCAGCTGTTGACTATGCAAGAAAAAATTCCTTATGGGTTAAGGCAACATGCCTTTTTGCAAAAAAGGTACTCGACAGAACGCCCGAATTTGCAGATGTTTATAATACTGAAAAATACAATCGCTAATGCTTAAAAGTTTCAGGTTTGTTTTATTTCCATTATCGATTTTGTATTGGATTATAATATGGATTCGTAATAAGCTGTACGACAAAAATATTTTATTATCTGTATCATTTAATTTCCCCATCATTTGCGTTGGAAATCTCTCAGTAGGAGGCACAGGAAAATCACCAATGGTTGAATACCTGGTACGTCTTTTAAAAGATGAATATAAAGTGGCTACCATGAGCAGGGGCTATAAAAGAAAAACAAAAGGCTTTGCCATCGCGAATGAAAATACAACGGCTATTGATATTGGAGATGAGCCTATGCAGTTCTATAAAAAATTTCCTGATATTACCGTTTCCGTTGCTGAGGAAAGACTGGTGTCCATCCCGCAATTGCTGCACGATAAGCCGGATACAAGAGTTATTATATTAGATGATGCATTTCAACACAGGCAGGTTAAGGCCGGTTTAAACATAATACTTACCGAATACAGGGACCTTTTTACAAGAGATTTTATTTTGCCTGCGGGTAATTTAAGAGATCTGAAAAGCAGTTATAAAAGGGCAGATATAATTATTGTAACCAAATGCAAATCTCATCTTACCGATGAGGAAAAGGATAAGATTGTGAAAGAGATAAATCCACTGGCATACCAAAAGATTTTCTTTACCAAAATAGAATATGGAAGCCCTTATCATTTATTTACAAAAGAAGAGAAATTTTTATCTCCGGAGACTAACATCTTACTGGTATGCGGTATAGCCAATCCTAAACCCATTAAAGAGGTATTAAATACTTATGTTGCCACTTATGATATGATGCGTTTCAGAGATCACCATATATTTAGTATAGATGATCTGAAGGAAATTAAGGAGCAATTTGAAAAGATTGATACAGAAAATAAGATTATTCTTACTACTGAAAAAGATGGCGTTCGTTTGGCAAAATTCGAGAATGAATTGAAAGACCTCCCGGTTTATATTTTTCCGATCAGGCATAAAATATTATTTGGAGAGGAAGAACAATTGAATGAAAAGATCATTTCATTTATTGAAACATACAAAAGCCCTGATCCGTTAAGAACAGGGCTGTCTTAGGTTTCAGAGGGATACATCACATCCAATACAAGTATTATGCCTATAATGTACTGACGTTATGTTACTTAGGTTTGCGGAAGGGTTGGGGTAAATTTGTAAGTTTTGCTAAAAACAAATTTACGAAGCATAGCTCTCTGGCAGAGGAAAGTGTAGCTAAAGATATTGGTGAGAAAAAAACAGGGGAAGAAAATCTGAAAGATTTTTATGGTATTGCCTTCGACTTAAAATTTGGTAACTTAGTTCAAAGTAAAATTATTAAGCCTAAAGATTTTTTACAATCGAGAGATTATGCAATTAGGCATCAGCCCAAATGTCTTCAAAAAGATGTACGCAACTTGGTAAGTTCTTAATCACAAATTTTTTCCCTTCGCCCTTTTCTGATTCCTCAAATCTTGAAACCAAAAATCTCATATAAATAATCATTTCATTCATTTGAGATTCTACATTATTTAACCAATTGCTTTTTTTGATATACTCTATTAATTCTCTAACAGTATTTTCCTTCGCTTCTTTTAGTTTAAATGTTTCATAGTATTCCTGTACATTTTTCCAGTTTGTTGCGTTTATATATAATTCTAAGTTCTTAATAATAGTTCGTTGTTTTCTTATTTGAGTGAAAAGAATGCAGCCTACGATAATAACCGTCCCTAATTGAATGTAGCTTAATACTTCTGAAGACATAATATTGATTTTGGGTTAAAAGTTCTGCATTTCAAACCGAAGCGTTGGCTTTTTCTCACCAATATTTTTGTATAGCTGTGTAGCGCCTATTTATACATAACGTATATTATAAGACTTTTGAAATTACCTATACCTGCTTATTGCGATTTTAGCCGTGTAGCTCTTTAATAAAGGGAGTAGGTTCTTTAGGGTTGTTAGTTACTTTTTACTCTGTAAAATTTTCACTCTACAATTAATACTCTGTATCTGTAGTTACTTCCCCGGAGAGTGGGCTACTCCCTTTATTAAAGATAAGTGTTTGCCGGGAAAATCGCAATAAGCAGGTACGTTCTTATTTTATGAAATAAAACTATATATAATGAAAAAGACTTATAATGTAATTACGTTATGTTGAGCAAGGTTAGCCGTTGGCTTGCGTTTGCAAAGCGTGTGCAAAAGTGGGCGGGAAAATTGTTTTTATTAAGAGCGAAGCGAAATTGTCGGGCGTCTTGGACAATTTCTCACAATAAAATGTAATGGAAACACAGCATCAAATACTAAAGAAATCAATTGCTATAGCAAAAGCTACCAAAGTTCTTTTAATAATATTAGTGTTAATTCAATTGGTGGAATTGGTTATGCTACTAGCAAAGAAAGGTTATATACATTTATAATGGAAAAAATTAAACTTCTGGCAGGTAAGGCTTTTTTAAATGAGATTAAATTGAAGTCTGATAAAACAGAAGTGTTTACTTCTTATTTAAAGTATCTTGAGACTGTACGGGATATTGTAATTTATTCTCTTGGGGTTTATTCCGGTTACATGTTTGTAATGTGGTTGCTGTCATAATTGCTCCTAATGCAAAACCTATTACATATTTTATAGCATCAGCTAAAAGCCAATTTCTTTTATACCAATCTTCTCTTAATTTAGTTTTCTTATCTAATTGCCTTCGTAAATATTCTTTCCTTCCAATATCTGTAATAACCCAAACTTCATGTTTTGGTTGTGCAATGATATTTTGCATCATTAATGGAGTAAGTGAATCTAATAATTCTCCATAGTCGCTACTATCAAATTTTTGGTCTATTTCTAAAAGAGTAAGCTCCTTATTTTGTTTGAAAAAGTATTCAAACATCAAACTTTCAGATGCATACATATTTCGCTAAGATAAAAAATAAGTGGCGTTGGCTACAATTTTCCTGACACTTTTTCTCATTAGCTGTGTAGCGCCTGCTTATACATAACGCTTAATTATAAGCCTTTTTCATTGCCTTTACCTGCTTATTGCGATTTTCGCCGTGCAGGTTTTGTGAAAAGCAGGGAAAATCGCAATAAGCAGGTACGTTTTCCTTTTACGAAGTAAAACTATATAAAATGAAAAAGGCTTATAATTAATATTATGTTAAGTACTCCGCACATTGCTTAGAGTAAGAAAATAAAAGCCAACGCCACTTATTTTTTACCGTAGCGAACGGTTATCTTAGCGAAGATGAAAATTGAAAGAAATCCTATAGAGATTATTAAATTAGAAATGGATGCAGACAATTATGATAATTCATTTTTGTTGATTTATAATCGAATACAGGGAGCTATTCGTTCAAAAATAACAGATGAGAAAGTTGGCGTACTTTTTAGAATGGAAACATCTATAGGAAATTGGTTTCAATATATAGCAGAAATGGAATTTTTTATTGAGCCAATTAACGCTGTTGATTTAAATAAATTTATAAATTTGATAAAGCTTTCTGAAAAAACCTATTTGGATGTTTTTAACAACGGCACTCCCGGATTTTCTCAAAACTTTTCTTTAGAGCTTCCAGTTCTTGATGAGTCAGAGGCGGAAAAGCAATTTCAAGAGTTTTGCGAACAGTAGTGCCCCACTTTCCATAAATATAATTGCTGGTATCTCTATTTACTAATTTAATATCTAAATCCTTGTCAGATTTTCGTATATCATTCATACTTCGTAATTTTATAACGAAGTATGAATTGAAGATATTTAGAGAGTAGCTCGCAACTACTCTTTTTTATTTATATATTTCTGATACCAGCTTTTCAATTGCAATGATAAAAGCTATCAGTGAAATAAAGTAAAAGGATAGGATAAAAAACACTTCCACTTTCAACCAGAATAACCATTTTTTTTCTTCTTCCATGCTTATGTTTTAAGGGAGAAATTGACAAAGGCAGTCAATTTCGCTTCGCTCTAAGAGATTTTATTTTCTGCTCTGCTCCCCTTCAGCTCTCGAAAATCGTCATAAAAAACTTACGATTTTCTCCCGCCACAAAACCCGTAC
>JAYVEA010000046.1:0-6099 GCA_043749085.1 Chitinophagales bacterium | reverse complement strand
ACTTTAAAAGACATAGACGCAACAAGTAATATTAAACCAACAGCGATCATGTCTGGCAAATGTCCTTGTCCCAGTTGCATCATATCAATATTAAAAGAACCCATGCTATTTCCACCATATAAAAATGCAATCCCCATCAGCATTATACCGGTAGAAAAAGCTCCCATTAAAAAATATTTCAGTGCGGCTTCATTGCTTTTTAAATTGGGCTTATCACTTCCTGTAAGTATGTATAACGGGATAGACATAATTTCAATCCCCAGGAATAACATCAATAAAGTTTTAAATGAAGAAGCAATGGCGACTCCGCATAAAACAAAAAATATCAGGGCAAAATATTCAGAAACATGTTTACCTACTTTTTCAATATCCCTTCCATTCAATAAAAAATAAATCAAGGTGCAGAAAAGAATAACCGTATTAAAATGCAATCCGAAATTATCAAAGTGCAACATGCTTTTAGTGTCGATATTAAAAAGCTTCCAGCCAAAAAATTCAAGAATATTTGCTGTAAGAATAATTATCAATCCTGCAATAGCCCAATATTTTGGAACAGAAGCTTTTTTAAAAAAAACTCCGCCAAACATCATAATCACCCCCCATATTGCTGATAAAATAATTGCGCTCATACCCCTACATTATTTATTAAACCGACTTAAAACTGTTGTAACTGTATCATTCGTTAAATCAAATACGGGCTTTGGATAAACTCCTAAAACAAAAATGAAAACAACGATCAGTGTTAATACAACTTTTTGTTTAACAGTAACCAGTGATACTACTTTTGTTAGAATATTATCCTCACCGTAAAAAACTTTCTGAACCATATTTAATGTGTACACTGCTGAGAGAATAATACTAACTCCTGCAAGTGCAGCATACCATGCATTGTATTCATACAATCCCGTGAACATCGCAAATTCACCAATAAATGCATTGGTAAGCGGCAATGCAATATTTGCCAAAACGATCACAACAAAAAATATTGCAAGAAGCGGCGTATGCAAAGCAAGGCCCCCCAGCTCTGATATTTTTCTTACGCCTGTATGCTTTTCAATTATATCAACCACTATCCACAATGCAATTATGTTTATTCCATGGTTAAGCATTTGTATCATCACGCCCTGCATCCCTGTTGTATTGGTTGTAAAAATGGCTGCGCTCATTAAACCAATGTGGGCAATAGAAGAATAGGCAACCAATCTTTTAAGGTCATTCTGCACCAATGCAATGCAGCTTGCATATATCATTCCGGCCACGGATAATCCAATAACAATATTGTCAAATTTAAAAACTGCTGCAGGCAAAACAGGAAGCACCCATCGTATAACCGCAAACAGTCCCATTTTCACCATGATGCCACTCAGAACCATTGTTGCAGGTGCAGGCGATTGCTCATATGTATCCGGCTGCCATGTATGAAATGGAAATACCGGCATCTTAACTGCAAATGCAACAAAGAGTAACCAGAATAACCAGTTTTCATCTTTAGATGAAATAACTGCATTATAAAATGCCTGTATGGCAAACGAATGTTCTGAAAATTTAGTAGGAGCAGTGTGCAGGTAAATATAAATTATGCCCACTAACATTAGCAACGAACTTACAAATGTATAAATGAAGAATTTCCATGTTGCCTGTATTCGTTTTTCTCCTCCCCAGCGGCTGCATAAAAAATAAACAGGTATTAAAGCAAGCTCCCAGAAAAAATAAAATACCAGTGCATCTATAGCTACAAAAACTCCCATCAATCCTGCCTGGCTAAGCAACATCAATCCAAAAAATGCACTGGGATTTTTATACTCATTTTTATATGTGGCTGCAAAAATTATAGGGAAAGACACTGCAGTTAAAAAAGTGAGCATATGTCCCATGCCATCAAGCCCAACCGCAAAACTGCTACCGATATACTGAAGCCATTCATAACTAACATAGTTGTATGAGAAATACTTTGTGTTATCAGTATAACATAAACTAATAACCGAAATAACTAAAGTAACAAGAGATGAAAATAAAGCCCATGCCTTTACATTTTTTTGTTCTTTGATAAAAAAAACGAACAATCCCGTTACCAAAGGAAACCAAAGCAGTAGTTCAGGAAATGTAATGTACTTACCCAGCATTAAATTTATTTTGCAAAAATTTGAATAATAAATAAAACTATTGTTCCTATTACCATCATTAATATATAAGCGCCTATCTGGCCGTTTTGTAATAACCGGATTTGGCGGCTGCTGTAGTTAACTCCCTTACCTACTCCATTTACCAAGGCATCTATACCTGATCTTTCAATAACATTATTAAAAAAAATTGATAAAGATTTTACCGGCTTTACAATTATCGCCTCATATAATTCGTCAACATACCATTTGTTTTGCAGCACTTTCGCAAAGCCTGATTCTTCTGAAGTTTCAGCCTGGTAGTTTTTATATTTGTTCCACGCCCAAATACTTGTTATTAAAATTAAAATAGTAGATACACCTGTTAATATCCATTCGGTTTGATGAGGAATTTCATTTCTTGCTAAAATTGCATTTGAATGAATGAAAACAGGACTCAAAAATTCAGCAAGTTTATGTTGACCGTTAATTAAATATTCGGGAATACCAATTAGTCCCCCAACGATAGAAAGAAATGCAAGTATGATCAATGGAATGGTAATAGCAGAGGGGCTTTCATGTACATGATGCAACTGTTCTTCTGTGCCGCGAAATTTTCCCATAAAAGTCATTGCCAATAGCCTAAACATATAAAATGCCGTAAGCAATGCACCACCTAAACCAATAATATATAACACGGGATTTTTTGCAAATGCACCCGCTAAAATTTCATCTTTGGAAAAGAAACCTGAGAAAGGTGGCATGCCTGCTATGGCAATACATCCGATAAAAAAAGTGATGTAAGTGATTCGCATTTGGTTACTTAATCCACCCATCTTTCTTATGTCCTGCTCGCCATCCATCGCATGAATAACAGAACCGGCTCCTAAGAAAAGCAATGCCTTAAAAAATGCATGTGTCATTACATGAAATACAGCGCCGGTGTATGCACCAACACCCAATCCTAAAAACATATATCCTAACTGACTTATGGTTGAGTAGGCCAATACTTTTTTAATATCATTTTGCTTTAATGCAATGGTGGCAGCAAAAATTGCTGTTGATAAACCAACTATTGCAACAACCGTCATTGTTGTTGGCGCAAGTGAGTACATGATGTTACTTCTTGCTATCATATAAATACCCGCAGTTACCATTGTGGCTGCATGTATCAAGGCTGATACAGGAGTGGGGCCCGCCATTGCATCAGGCAACCATGTGTACAATGGTATCTGTGCACTCTTGCCAATTGCGCCTATAAAAAGTAATAAGGTAATGCCAACCATTGTGTGGGAATTCATTGCGGAGATGGAAGTGATGATCCCATTTTCATCATTAAAAAGATCTTTGAAAGAAACAGTTCCAAAAGCATTTATCATCCAGAAAATTCCTAATAAAAAACCGAGGTCACCGATGCGGTTCATGATGAATGCCTTTTTTGCAGCGTTGTTGTAACTGGTATTTTTAAACCAATAACCAATTAATAAATAAGAACACAATCCTACTCCTTCCCACCCTATGAACATGATTACATAGTTTGCCCCAAGCACCAACAATAACATAGAGAAAACAAAAAGGTTTAAATAAGAAAAATAGCGTGCAAAGTTTGGTGTGCTTTCCTCTTTCATGTAAGAAGTTGAATACACATGAATTAGAAAGCCAACGCCGGTAATTATCAACAGGAATAAAGATGTAAGCTGGTCAATTTGAAATGCAAAATCAACTTTTATCTTTCCAACATTTATAAAATCAAAATAAGAAATTACCTCGGGAGTAAATCCTTCTCCGCGAACATGTAAAAAAACCAAAACACTAAATACAAACGAAATAAATATTACACCGCACCCAATAATGCTTATCAGAGATTTTGATAAAACATTTCTTGCCAAACCATTTATCAAAAAACCAAGCAAAGGCAACAATGGAATAAGAGATACTATGTCAAAACCATTTCTCATTAACGCGTTAATTTTTTAATCTGTTTAAAAAGTTTATATCTACCGAATGCGTATTCCTATACAACAATACAATAATAGCCAGGCCCACACTTACTTCTGCCGCTGCCACCACCATTATAAAAAATACAAACAACTGCGCATCTGTTGCAAGCGCCGGAGTTTGTGCAGCCACACCCGCCATATGCATTTTTGAAAAAGCCACCAGCAAAAGATTTACTGAATTAAGCATTAATTCAATACACATAAAAACAATAATAGCATTACGGCGTGTTAATGCGCCGATAACACCAATGCAAAATAATGCTACCGATAAAAAAATATACCACTTGATCTCCATCAATCTAATTTTACATATAAGCCTATGCCCATTGTGTTGGATGCAGGAGCTATTGAAAAAATATCCCTGATCTTTTTCATCGCAATGCCATTAAAAATATCTACCGCTTTATACGCTGCTCCTTTAGTTAACAATTTTACAATCACGCCGGTTAATGCACTGGTTAAACCACCAACCAATGCCCCTTTATAGTTAGCCCTGCTTGCTGAATCTCCGGCAGATTTGATTACACCATACAACGCTACTGCACTGCCGGCATAGGATGCAAGATGAAAAATCGTTCTACCTGTGCGAAAGGTGCTAAACAATTTGTTTACCTCAGAATTTTTTTTCATACCCAATATTTCTGCAACCTTTGGAATTTTAGGGATACGGATATTACCTAAAGAAAATTTTGGAGAAAAACCGTGTTCCACATGCATTACTCTCCCGATAATATCTTTAAGGTCGAGGTTATTAAGATCAATTTGTGCAGATGATTGTTTGCCTATTCCTAAAAAAAGGATAGCAATAATTAAAATGTGTTTTTTCATATTATAGGTTTATAGGTTTACTTTTTGTGGTTCATCTTTTTTACCGATCACAACTGCACCAACCATTGCACTTAAAAATAATACACTGCTTATCTCGAATGGGATCACATAAGTATTGAACAATGCTTTACCAAGATTTTTTATAAGCCCGATATCGCTTCCTTTAGCAATCGGAATTTTAATAGAATTTGATTGTGACAATGCGGCTACAAAAACAAGCATAAGACACATTCCTGCAATTAATCCTGCAACTTTTAAATACATACTTTTTGCAGGCTCGGCATCAGCATTAAGATTCATCAACATTATTACAAATAAGAAGAGCACCATAATAGCTCCTGCATATACAATGATATTTACAATTGCCAGGAATTGGGCATTCATTAAAATATAATGACCGGAGATAGAGAAGAAAACTACGATAAGCCAAAGTACACTGTAAATAGGGCTTTTACTTAACACAACACCAGCCGCAGCCGAAATTGCAAGAAAAAATAAAAACCAAAATAAAATTTGTGTTACTTCCATTAAGATCTAATAGTTGATAGCTGTTTTTTACTTATTTAAACCTCTGCTCAATAATAAATATTTATCAATGTTCATTGCCATGCCCTTCAGGATGTTTTGCCCTGCTGCCTAAGGCCTTTTTATATTCTTCAGGATCAGTTTTTGGATTGGGTATTAACAGATCATCCTTACCATAAATAAAACCTTTGCGCTGAAAATTAGATGGAGCAAAAGTTTCACTCAAATAAATTGCATCTTTCGGACAGGCCTCTTCACAAAATCCACAAAAAATACAGCGAAGCATATTTATCTCGTACTTAGCTGCATATTTTTCTTCTTTATATAAATGTTCTTCACCGGGCTGCCTCTCTGCAGCTTCCATTGTTATTGCTTCTGCAGGGCATGCCACTGCACACAATCCGCACGCAGTACACTTTTCACGACCTTCTTCGTCTCTGTTTAAAATTTGCAATCCACGAAACACAGGACTAAACGGGCGTGTTTTTTCAGGATAATTTATAGTAGGTTTCTTTTTAAACATATGGCTAAAAGTAATTGCCATACCCTTTAAAATTGCAGGCAAATACAATCTTTCCCAAAACGTCATGGGTTTTCTTGATACTACCTCTACTTTATTTGTTAATGCCTGCATATTATTTACTCTT
>JAYVEA010000045.1:0-6112 GCA_043749085.1 Chitinophagales bacterium | reverse complement strand
TTTGAAATTACCATTTACATCTGCGGCGACTCCAATTCTGGAACCTTTCACTTTAATAGAAGCACCCTCAATAGGAATACCTTTATCGTCTGTGATAGTACCGGTCACCACCCGGTTTTGTGCAAACGCTAACACTCCACTGAGCATCAGCATTATAAACAGTGTGAAAAATCTTCTCATTTGTGATTTAATTTTTGATGAAGTTGTTATATAGGAAATACTTAAAGTTGTAAATATAGGAGAATTTTTAAAAACCAAGTAAAAGTTAAATTAAAATCCTCTTATAGCTTATTATAGACACACATTGATATGCAAATGCTGCATTATTAAAAAAAAATCAGAAATTTATTATTGACTGAATTTTTATTTCAGATTTATGGTTTCCGGATATTTCATCCAGTCCACTTCCAATTACATTTTTATCAGGATAAATTGTTTGTGCCAAACGAAACCAGAAAGACCATCTTTTTGTTATATCATAATTTAAATTTAGATAGTAACGGTAGCCCTTATCATAGAATACCGGAATTGAAAAACTATATAATACATCATTTTCATATGCGTACATCCGGCTGTTGTAACTATCGGTTTCAAAATATTGTAATCGTATATTCCCTGAATAAGTTTTTCGTAATGGCTTATATATTATATCGGCATAAGTCAGGAATCCTTGCTCGGAAGATGCGCCTTTTTTATCATACCATAATAATTCAACCCTGCTTCTAAATGTAAAGGCGGTATTTAGTTTATAAGTGAACTGTGTTCTCCAGTTTTGTTTTGGTATAGCAACTACAGGATTTAATGTAATACCTAAAGGATTATAATTAATTGCTTTTCTTTCCGAATGGTACCTTGAATACACTTCAGTTTGCTTATCCGGTTTATAGGTTACCTGGATTAAATAATCGTTACCTGCTGATGGTGCATTTACCCGAAATTTTAACCAGGGAAAATTATATAGATCAGCATAAGCATCTATTCTCCAAACATCAGTGGGATTAATACTTATGCCGGCATAAAAACCATTTTCATTGGTAGGGAACGTACTTTCAGTAAAAGCATTGGTATAGAGTGATTGATAACTTTTTGAAATTTTTCTATACACAAAACTTAGATCCACCCGGGCATCAGTGCTTATCAATAGGCCATTAATAAATGCCTTATCTAATTTTTCAGTAGTTGCAGCTTCTCCAAAAAAATGCATGTTCTTAAATGTATAACTATAATCAATACTGTAATTACCCCAGATGTTTCCATTCAATGCATATTTATTATATAGATCAGCAGCTTTAATAATGGGATATTTAAAATGATAGTGCACACCATTCAATCCGATATGAAATGTATTTTTTGTAAAAGAAATATTCCCGCCCAAAGTAAACTGCCGCTGACTATTTTTATCAGCTATTTCATTATTTGTGCGGTGATAACCTGAAGTTTGTAAAGAAGAAACAAAATCCTGATTGTTTAAAGTATCAATAATAAAGTTTGCATCTAACTTCCTGTAACTTACAAATGCCGTTGCTTCTACAAATTTCTTTTGAATTGTAATGCCTGCCCCTCTGTGAAAATAAATTTCTCCTGCTGAATTATAAGGTCTAAGAATATCATCCTGTCTTTTTATATTTAAAACATCTGAACTTTTTTTAAATGCAAGTCCCATCCATTGCGTTAAGCCCTGTCCCAGGTTTACCTGGAAATCTCCCAGTGCCAGCGATTTTATTATCCCGACATTTCTTATAAAAAAATGAGCTGAATAAAAATCGAAACCTGATTTTTGTGCGCCTTTAAAAAATTGTTCTCCTGCATCCTTCTCAGCAGTTATACCATATTGCAACAGCTTTTTATAAGTATATTTATAACGAAGAAAAAATTTTTGAGGACTACCCGGATAAATGCTTTTTGTTGTATCGGTTAAATATCCTTTTGATCTTTCCAATACCTGTGTAACTCTTGCCATTATACTTCTTTGACCATCTTTCAACCTGGTGCCTAATGATGTAAATAGATTTGGCTGATCATCTACAGTTATGTAAGCCCGAATTTTTCTTATTATGGAAACATTCCATCCCGGTACTGCCTGCAACTCATAAATATTAATAAATTTTCCCAAAAGATTTCTGTAAGAAATTAAATTCTGAATTTGCAAAGCAGTTAACACTTTTAAATTTTTCAGATCACTTTCAGTTGCAGTATTAAGGTTTATTGGATCATTAAGAAAGTGCTGCATTTCCTGCAGGTAAGAATCATCTTCTGTTTCTATATCTGCTGAATTTTCTGTAAGATTTTCCACTTGCTGTTCTATAATAACAGGCGGAGAAGTTGGTGTTTCCTGTGCATTTGAGGAAATAGATTGTAACAAGGCAACAATTAAAATATGTATGTAGAAATATTTTTTCACTCCTCCTTTTTATTAAAATTTATAATTAGTAATAATCCCGGAGTAAAACCAAGCTGCGGATGATACCCTCCTGTAATATCTAAACGAAAGCTTTTCCAGCTAATACCTGCGCCTACATAACTATTTGTTGTTTCGGTGGAAGTTCCTGCTCTTACAAAAAATTGTTTCATAAAATTATATTGAAAGCCTATATCTACATTTACGGGCTGGTCTTCTTCTTTAATTATTTCTGTGCTTACCAGGAATTTTTCCGATGCATCGTAACCTATTCCAAACTTATAAACCGAACTTAATTTTTCATCTTTGGTATTTGATAATTTTCCTCCAACAGGATTATAGGCGTGAATGCCGACATGCAATTTTTCTGAAAGATGAGCAATAGCGCCTATTTCAAAATTTACTGCTGAAGCATTGCCATACGCAGGAATACGAAATCCGTAATAATTAAATTTTATTCCCAGATCTAATTTATTTCCAAGACTTTTTGCATATGCTATTCCAATCTGTGATTCATTGTAATTCTTAAATCCAAAATAATCAGCCTGAAATCCAAAATTTCCCTGTTTCGTTGGCATTACAACAACCGCAGAATAAAGATTGGCTGAAGAAAGAAGAAAGCGCTTTTCTCCATATAAACCAACCGCAGTATTTTTTATCTGGGCCAACGCTGCCTGGTTAGAGGTAAAAGAAAAAGCATCAACATGATTTTTGCTATAAGCTCCTAAACCTATATAACGGGCTGCTATTGGCTGCCGAAGTGCCTGGCTAAAAGTATTAAGGCAAAACAAAATAAGAAGAGAAACAAAATAAAATTTTCTCAATGCAGTATTATTAAATGGAAAAATAACTGAATAAATTTAATTGTTATCTCTTAAATAAAAACAAATTAAACGAAAGCTATAGCTAATTTTGCAGCATGAAATTATTAGATGGAAAGCTTGCATCACAAGCCATCAAAGCTGATATGAAAATTAAGGTCGAGGAGTTAAAGAAGCTGGGAAATAAAATTCCGCACCTTGCTGCAGTATTGGTTGGTAACAACGGTGCCAGTAAAACGTATGTTGCATCCAAAGTAAAAAGTTGCGAAGAGATCGGTTTCAAATCAACATTAATTTATTTGGAAGATGACATTAATGAAGAGAAATTATTGGAAGTGATCCATCAACTAAATTATGATAATGATGTAGATGGTATTTTGGTGCAGCTTCCACTACCAAAACATATTGCTGAAGAAAAAGTAATTAATCTGATTGATCCTGCGAAAGATGTGGATGGATTTCATCCCATAAATATTGGCAAAATGGTACAGGGATCAGAAACATTTATTTCTGCTACTCCCTATGGTATACTTTTATTATTACAACATTATAATATTGAAACAAAAGGCAAACATGCGGTTGTAATTGGCAGAAGCAATATTGTTGGCAGACCTATAAGTATTTTATTAAGCAGGAATGATGACACCGGCAATTGCACAGTAACGCTTTGTCATTCTCATACAAAAAATTTAAAAGAAATTTGTTTGCAGGCAGATATAATTATTGCTGCATTGGGTAAGCCTGAATTTTTAAAAGCAGAAATGGTAAAAGAGGGTGTTGTTGTTATTGATGTTGGCATAACACGGGTTACTGATCCTTCAAAAAAAAGCGGGTACGAATTAAAAGGTGATGTTGATTTTGAAAATGTATCACCAAAGTGTAGCTACATTACGCCTGTACCCGGAGGTGTAGGCCCGATGACGATCGCAGCATTATTGATGAATACTTATAAGGCAATTGTGAATAAAAGCCCCCTATCCCCCATCGGGGGAAACAAAGAAGATTATGGAGATGGAGAACTAAAAATTGCACATTAATTATCTGAACCATGATTTACAGGATTACAGGATTTGTGGAATTAAAAAAATTATTCAAATCATTATTTTCATGCTAATCTTTTAATCTACCCAAATCATGGTTCAGAATAATACAACAACTTCTCTTCCTGTAATGGAAGCATTTTACACATTGCAGGGTGAGGGATATCACCAGGGGAAAGCTGCGTATTTTATTCGCCTTGGCGGCTGCGATGTGGGTTGTGTATGGTGCGATGTAAAAGAGAGCTGGGATGCAAACGCACATCCAATAAAAACAATAAATGCAATTGTTGAGGAAGCAAAAAAATTTACTGCCAGGCTTGCAGTGGTAACCGGTGGTGAACCATTGATGCATGATCTTACAGAACTCACCAATGAATTACACAAAGCAGGTTTTCAAACAAATATTGAAACGTCAGGTTCATCTCCATTAAGTGGTAATTGGGATTGGATATGTCTTTCTCCCAAAAAATTTAAAGCACCATTACCTGAAATATTACCAAAAGCACATGAATTAAAAGTCGTGGTTTTTAATAGGTCTGATCTGGATTGGGCCGAAAAATATGCAGCATTGGTTTCGCAGGATTGTAAACTTTACCTGCAACCCGAGTGGGAAAGGGCATCCATCGTTACGCAGATGATAATTGATTACATAAAATCATATCCAAAATGGGAATTATCATTGCAGATACATAAGTACATTAATGTTCCGTGAAAATTTTGAAGCAGGAAGTAAGAGATAAAAATCAGGATAAAAGTTGTCATGTTAACATTGCTTTACACCGTTAACAGCATAATTCTTGCTAATTTTATCTCTCCATAAATATTTAAATTTCCTGATGAAAAAATCGATCCCTTACAAAAGTTTTATTTTTACCTCATACATCTTACTTCTTACATCGTATATGGCGAACGCTCAATGGTACGACCCTATGAAGGTAAAACCCAAAGCAACGGATATTTATTTGCAGGCAATTACAAAAGCACAAAATGGAAACCTGCCTGATGCAATAAAAATGGTGAATGATGCATTAAAGATCGAACCCAAATTTGTTGATGCCTACATTTCAATAGCGGGAATGTATGCAGAACAAAAAAGTTATAATGAGTCAGTAAATCAATTTGAAAAAGCCTTTGCATTAGATAGTATCTATTCAAAAACGTCTCTTCTGCCCTATTCTATTTCTTTAGCAGGCGCAGGAAAGTTTGATAAAGCTTTACAAGCTGTAAATAATTTTCTTACAGCTCCCAAACTAAATGAGAGAAGTATTAAGGCTGCCGGGTTTAGAAAAAAAACATACCTGTTTGCCATTGACTACGAAAAAAATTATCCAAAAAATTATGTTTTCAATCCGCAGAATTTAGGAGAAAATATTAATACAAAAGACCTGGAATATTATCCATCTCTTACCATTGATGGCAAAAAAATGGTTTTTACAAGAAGGGTTAATTCAAGCATTGGCAAAGGAAAGGAGGAATTTTTTGAAAGTACTTTTACAAATGGAAAGTGGAGCAAAGCAACTCAACTGGAAGGAAATATAAGTACCGGCGAAAACAATGGAGGAGCCGATAACATTTCACAAGATGGGAAATGGATCGTTTTTGCAGGCTGTAATTTCCCGGATGGACTGGGCAGTTGCGATATTTATCTTTCTAATCTAACCAAACAGGGATGGAGCACTCCCGAAAATCTTGGACCAAACGTAAATTCAGAATTTTGGGAAACATCACCTTCACTTTCTCCTGATAAAAAGGATCTTTATTTCAGCAGCACTGCTACAGGCGGTTTTGGAGGAAGTGATATTTGGGTTTGTCACCGCAATGCCAATGGTAAATGGGGACCTGCACAAAATCTT
>JAYVEA010000044.1:0-17645 GCA_043749085.1 Chitinophagales bacterium | reverse complement strand
ATAGTTATATCTTTGATTATCTCATAACCCGTATTACCGATGCAGCTAAGTTATGGGGATTATTGCCATTGGTAAAACAAATTATATTCTTCTATCGGCAATAGTAATACCAAATTTTTACAAATAAAAATATCTGCAAAACTTATGATAGAAAGCTGCTTACAGGCAGGGATATTCTTTAATTAAATTTTGAGTTTTTAATTTTAAACTAATATTGCATGTACGCAGTATACAATAATAAAGAAACTTGCGGCTGAAGAATTTATAATTATGGCAAAGAATCTTTTAATAGTTGAGTCTCCTGCAAAAGCAAAAACCATTGAAAAAATTTTGGGGAAAGACTTTGAGGTAAAAAGTTGTTATGGGCATATACGCGATCTTGAAAAAGATGATATGGGCATTGATATAAAAAATCATTTTAAGCCGCGATATAAAGTGCCCGATGAAAAAATAAAAGTGGTTAAAGAACTACAACAACTTGCTAAAAAAGCCGATGAAGTATGGCTGGCATCGGATGAGGACAGGGAAGGAGAAAGTATAAGCTGGCATTTGGCAGAGGTTCTGGGTCTTGATACTAAAACAACCAAGCGTATCGTATTTCACGAAATAACCAGGCCCGCTATTGAAGCGGCAGTAAAAAATCCACGTTCCATTAATATGGACCTGGTAAATGCACAACAGGCAAGGCGTATACTTGACCGCATCGTAGGCTTTGAATTATCCCCGGTTTTATGGCGTAAAATCGGAATGACCGGTGGACTTAGTGCCGGAAGAGTGCAAAGTGTAGCTGTAAGATTAATTGTGGAAAGAGAAAGAGAAATAAACCAATTTAAAACGACGAGCCATTTTAAAGTTGAAGCTTCCCTTGCAGCCACTGATATAAATAACAGGACCATTTATTTTAAAGCAGAGGATGGGAGAAAGCATGAAATTGAGGCAGCTGAAAAATTTTTACAAAGTTGTGTCGGGGCAGAGTATACTGTTAAAGATATCCAGGTAAAACCCGGTAAACGTTCGCCGGCAGCACCTTTCACTACTTCCACCCTACAGCAGGAAGCAAGTCGCAAACTGGGATATAGCGTTGGTAAAACTATGTTGCTCGCACAAAAGCTATACGAAAGCGGTAAGATAACTTACATGCGTACCGATAGCGTTAACTTAAGTGAAACAGCAATTAACGATATAAAAAAAGCTGTAAGGGATTGCTGTGGCGAAAATTATATCGAGATAAGGAAATATAAAACGAAGCATGAAACTGCACAGGAAGCCCATGAAGCTATTCGTCCTACATACATGGAAAATAATGCTGGCACTGATCCTGAAACCAGTCGCTTATACGAATTGATATGGAAGAGAACAATGGCAAGCCAGATGAAAGATGCAGTTTTGGAAAAAACGATTGCAAAAATTGATATAAGTACAAATAGCGATGAGCTTACCGCATCAGGCGAAGTTATAAAATTTGATGGTTTTTTAAAGGTGTATATAGAGAGTAATGATGATGATGAAAATGAAAATCCGGCAATTGCTAATCCTGATGAAAGCAGGTTGCCTGATTTAGCAGTAGGCCAAAAGCTTCAATTTGAAGTAATGACTGCAACAGAAAAATTTACACGACCGGCTGCCAGGTACACAGAAGCCTCTCTGGTAAAAAAACTGGAAGAGTTAGGCATTGGCAGGCCGAGCACTTATGCACCAACCATCAGTACTATTGTAAAAAGAAAATATGTAGAGAAAAGAGATAAAGAAGGAGTGAAAAGAGATATTAATATTTTAAAACTGCAGGATGATAAAATTCAAAAATTAGTTCAGCAGGAGAATACCGGCGCTGAAAAATCAAAATTATTTCCTACAGATCTTGGCCTTGTTGTTACTGATTTTTTAAGCAAACATTTTGATGAAGTAATGGATTATTCTTTTACGGCGAATATTGAGGAAGAGTTTGATAAAATAGCAGAAGGTAAACAGCAGTGGAGTAAAATGGTAGGTGATTTTTATAAACCCTTTCATGAAGACGTCGAACATACTTTGGAAAATGCTGAGCGCTCTGTTGGTGAAAGAGAATTAGGCAATGATCCTGTTAGCGGAAAACCCATAATAGCAAGAATGGGAAAATATGGGCCGATGGTGCAGGTTGGTGTTCAGGAGGACGAAGAGAAGCCAAGGTTTGCCAAATTAAAAGTTAATCAAAGTATTGAAACCATATCATTAGATGAAGCACTTGAATTATTTAAGCTGCCACTAATCATCGGAGAGCATGAGGGATTGGAAGTTTCGATTAATATTGGTCGTTTTGGACCCTATGTAAAATGGGGTGAGCAGTTTATCTCTATCCCAAAAGGGGAAGACCTGGCGGCAATAGATTTAAACAGGGCAGTTGAAATTATAAAAGTCAAACAATTTGAGGATGCCCCAATAGGTTTTTATGAAGAGAAGCCAATCACTAAAGGTAAAGGCAGGTTTGGCCCTTTTATAAAATGGAATAACCTTTTTATTAATGTACCAAGAGCATACAATTTTGACAATCTCTCCCAGGAAGATTGCAATGAACTCATAAAAAAGAAAATAGAAAAAGAATCCAATCGCTATATAAAACAATGGCCGGAAGAAAAAATATCAATTGAAAATGGGCGATGGGGTGCATTTATCCGCTTTGGAAAAAAAATGCTTAAGCTCCCTTCAAATGCACACAACACCAAATACACAGCAGAGGAACTTGCTGATATTTCTTTAGAAGAAGTAAAAAAAATGATCGTAGCGCAGGATCCAAAGGCCTTTGATAAAAATACTAAGAAAAAGACGGCAAAGAAAACAGCCGCAAAAAAGAAGACCTGATCTTCACTGTTTATACAGCTTTGTGGAAAAGTTTTAAGTTATTTTTTAAAAGATATTTCCCGATATTTATTTTTCTAAAAAGCTTTGATTATTTTGTCAATACGCTGGTACCTAATAGAAAACTCAGATGCAGGAAAATAAAGAAATATCCGCCCTTTTTCATCTTATTGATGATCCCGATGAAGATGTCTTCAGCACCATAAGTGAAAAAATTGTTTCACTTGGCAGGGGCATTATACCTAACCTTGAGCATTTGTGGGAAAATACACCGGATGAAGAAGTGCAGGGAAGAATAGAATCACTTATACATAAATTACATTTCAGGGATCTTACCAATGATTTTACTGAATGGAAAAACAATTCGCATGATCTGTTGCAGGGAGCATTATTAGTTGCCCGCTATCAATATCCTGAAATGCTTTCTACACCCACATTACAGGAAATAGAAAAGATACGCAGGAATATCTGGCTTGAGCTTAACAGCTACCTTACACCTTTGGAGCAAACAAACGTGATAACCGGAATTTTATATAATTATTACAAATTAAAAGGTGCTGAAGTTGCTTATGATATACCTGAAGATTTTTTTATAAACAAAGTTCTGGAAGGCAAAAAAGGAAACGCCATCACCAATGGAATTTTATATGTTGTTCTTTGCGAATTACTTGATCTTCCGGTAAGAGCCATTAATATTCCAAAGCAATTTATACTTGCCTATTTTGAAGTGGATTATAATTATCCTAATCCTGCAGGACAAATTGGTAATAAGATCAACTTTTTTATTGATCCTTTAAACGGGCAAATGTATACGCATAAAGACGTTGAGAATTATTTTAAAAGAATATCTGTACCTCCTACTCCATCATATTATAAGCAGATCAGCAATAAGCGTATCATCCAGTTCTTATTGGAGGAGATAGGTAAATGCTTTGATGATGATAAAAACCGCTACAAACAGAAGGATCTTATTTTTCTTTCCGGTTTACTGGATGAATAATGTCATCCTTGACCAGATCTTCGACGGGCTCAGACTGACAACAATAGACCAGTTTGAATTATATTAGCAGTATATTCTCAAACTTAAGTATCTGGAAACCTTAATAGCATACTATAATTCCCCAATAGGAATAATATCAATAAAAAGTTATGGCGATTCTATTGCAGAAATTCTCTTTGTAAATTCCTGGAAAGGACAAACTGTAAATGAAGACGAAGTAAGTTATTCCATACCCCAATCTGCTATCATTAAAAAATGTATAAAACAACTGGACGAATATTTTTCCGGTAAAAGAAAAAAATTTGATCTGCGGCTTACGCTCAGTGGGTCAACATTTCAAAGGCAGGTGTGGAATGAGCTGATGAATATTTCATACGGAAAACATATCAGTTATTCATCACTCTCCAAACGTATTGAAAATGTAAAAGCAATTCGTGCTGTAGGCACTGCCAATGGCTGTAATAAAATTTGCATCGTTGTTCCATGTCATCGTGTTATTGGTAGTGATGGTACATTGGTAGGCTATGGCGGTGATCTCTGGAGAAAAAAGTGGCTGCTGGATCACGAGGCTAAAATTGCACATGGTGTGCAGGAGTTATTTTAATTCTGCATTCTCTAATCTTTACCAATTTATATTAAATAATTTTTTATGTTCCTCTCAATCTCCTGTTTTAAAAATGTTTTCTTTTTACTGTTTGTGTTTTTTACCTTATTGAGTATAAACAGTTGCAACAATAAAAATTCAAATGACAAAGCCGTTTCAGGAAATGATCTTTTCAAAAAATATAATCTTGATAAAATTAAATTACCGGACGGTTTCACTATAAATGTTTATGCAGAAGTACCTCATGCCAGAAGCATGACGCTTTCACCTAACGGAATTTTATTTGTTGGCAATAATGCAGGCAATAAAGTATATGCTGTTGTTGATAATAACAAAGATGGTATTGCGGATAAAGTATACACAATTGCGAAAGATCTTAATACACCTAATGGAGTTGCTTTTAAAGATGGCAGCTTATACATTGCAACCATCTCAACTATTTTACGGCTTGACAGTATTGAGTCAAGGCTTGGAAATCCGCCACAGCCGGTAGTTGTGTACGATCAATATCCTACTGATGGGCATCATGGATGGAAGTTCATTGCATTTGGGCCTGATGGAAAATTATATGTTCCGGTTGGCGCTCCCTGCAATATTTGCGAACAAAAAAATCCTGTATATGCATCTATAACAAGAATAAATACCGATGGAACAGGAATGGAAATTTTTGCAAGTGGAATAAGAAATACAGTTGGCTTCGACTGGCATCCTGTTACAAAAGAATTATGGTTTACAGAAAATGGCCGTGATAACATGGGTGATAATGTTCCCGAAGATGAATTGAATCATGCTCCGCAGAAAGGAATGCATTTTGGTTTTCCGTATTGTCACCAGGGAAATATTTTAGATCCTGAATTTGGCAGTGGAAAGAACTGCAGTGATTATACATCACCGGTAAAAACTTTAGGTCCACATGTTGCAGCGCTTGGTATGCGTTTCTATACAGGCAATCTGTTTCCTGCAGATTATAAGAATGCCATTTTTATTGCAAAGCATGGTAGCTGGAACAGGAGCACCCCCATTGGGTATGAAGTGAGTGTAGCAAAGCTGGATGGAAATAATGTTACATCCTATACGTCATTTGCGTCAGGCTGGTTACTACCTGATCATTCTGTTATTGGAAGACCGGTAGATGTGCAACAAATGCCTGATGGAGCTTTGCTGGTTAGCGATGATTATAATGGAGTGATTTATAGGATCAGTTATAAGAAGTGAGTTGCGAGTTGCGAATAGTGAGTGATCTGGTTTTTGTGAGAAATAATGTTTACTAACTACTCACTCTTCACAACTCACTATTTCAGATCTTCAGAAGTAAATGCTAAAGGAAGTAAATACCCTGCATTATCTATTATCTGTACTTTACCTTTCATTCCACTCAAAATAATACGTATAGGTTTTTGAAAACGGTTTTGAAATTCACTCAGAGACTGGCGGCAAATGCCACACGGACTAACAGGTGTATTACTATCCCCTTTTAAATTATTGTATGTTACAGCCATCGTTTCAATAGCAACACCGGGATGGTTTGATGCAGCAGTGGAAAGCAAACTTCTTTCAGCACAAATGCCGGCAGGGTACGAAGCATTTTCCTGGTTAGTGCCTGAAACTATTTCTCCATTTGCTAATTTAGCTACAGCGCCAACCTGGAAATTTGAATATGGAGCATAAGCAAACTGTGTAACAGAACGGGCTTCGCTTAAAAGAAATGCATCATCCTCATTTAATTCGTCGCTTGATTCATAAACTTCTACAATAAACTTTAATTCTTCTTTGACCAATGATTTAAGTTTTGATGTAAAATGAACTTAATGATAAAAGCTGTAATTAAATGTACTGTAAAATTAATAGAATCCAATTATCCATTAATATCAACGGATGATCCTGAACATACGGTTCCACCGGGGACCCTTATCCCAGCTAAACCATATTAAAGTGGCTTTACCAACAATGTGATCTTCAGGAACAAACCCCCAAAAGCGGCTGTCTAATGAGTTATGCCTGTTGTCACCCATCATCCAGTAATAATTCAGTTTAAAAGTGTAGGTAGTTGCTTCTTTACCGTTTATGAAGTATGTGCCATTCCTTTCTTCAAATTTATTTCCTTCGTATACACTTATGCTGCGTTGATAGCGGATAACATTATCAGGAGTTAATGAAATGGTAGCACCTTTTTTGGGGATCCACATTGGCCCGTAATCATCTTCCGACCAATTATAAGATGCCTGGTATGGAAACAGAATAGCACTTTCATCAGCTGCGGCATGCGGTTCCAGCTTAACATCTTTTACAGCAGGTAATTTTTTAAGTTGGTCTCTTTCAGCATCAGTCATACTTATTTCATAAAGCGTATTCTGCACCTGGTTAACCTGGTTTTTATTCTGGTCATCAGAGTTATACTGTATTCCCATATTATTTAGCTCATCAGGATCGAGAGGAGTTGAAGTTGTTACAAGATATTTAAATTCGTGCTGTGCAGGTGAAGGCTGTTTTACCCCATTTATATAAAGTTCATAATTCTTTACCTGCAGCGTATCGCCTGCAATTGCCACACATCTTTTAATAAAATTTTCCTGTTTATCAACCGGGCGAACTATTATGTTATCTCCATAAGTATCCCAGATTCTTGTTCTTGCTTCTTCCTGGCTTATATGATCAGCGGCCATGCGCTGCCTTATTGCCTCATAGTAAGTAACTCTTGAGCCAAAATTTTCTTCATCATTTATCAATGTATCATTTACCGGGAAATTGAATACTACCACATCATTCCGTTTTATTGGGCTTGCAAACCAGCGTGTATAAGGAATGTGGATCCATTCAACATACGATTTTGTATTCAGTCCGGGAATTGTGTGATGTACAAAAGGCATTGCCAAAGGGGTATTTGGAATTCTTGGACCATAACTGAATTTGCTAACAAAAAGAAAGTCGTTTACCAGCAATGTTTTTTCCATTGAAGGTGTGGGAATGGTGTACGCTTCAAAAACAAAGGTGCGAATAAGAGTAGCTGCAACAATTGCAAAAACTGCGGCATCCACCCATTCTCTTGCAGCCGATTTTTGATAATTATTTACAACAGCAGTGCCCGCATATCTTTCATTTTTTGAAAAGCCTAAATAAGGAAAATAAATAAAAGGAATAAAAACAGTTTCGGCATGAGCAAGAACAGAGAATCTTCCGAAGTGTTCTACAAATTTTATGAGTATCCAGATGATTATAAAAAAACCTGCAACAGGTATGAACTGAAGAAAGAACCATATCTTTTTCAGTTTCATTTTATCCACCATGCACCATGTATTATAAAATGGGATGAAAGCTTTCCAGCCGGCAATGCCAGCTTTTTGAAACATACCATATAAACCAATGAGTGAGGAAATTAATGCGATAAGAAATAAGAGGAAACTTATACTCATGTACAATGTTTTAGTGCGGACAAATGTACTGCATAAAATGAGTTAGATAAAAGTGCCGAAGAAATAGTTATCATTAGTTTAACAAAGAGTAAACAACAGATGTGAGATGTGAACATGAGAATTTTGACATTTCACCTTTCACGTTTTACGATTGGCTGCTTTCACAAGAATCGAATTAATGCATTCATTCACTTCATCAGGTTTCTGCATTATCATTAAATGGCTGCCATTATGCACAGTGAAGTCTGCCTTAATTTTTTTTATAGGAAAGATCCTGTCAATATCACCATGAATATGATATAAATTTTTTGGGACTGTTTTATTTTTCCAGTTTAAGATGGCATTGATTGCCCAGTTGGAATAAACAAGGTTAAGATTTTTTCTATAATCCTGTACCATTTGTTTTTCTGACTTTGCTTTTATTCCCAGGTTATAATTTTCCAATGGCTCAATAAATTTATACGACCGCATAGGAAATAACCGGTTCAACTTTAATTTGCCGGAAAGCCGCATCCACAGAGGCAATTCATTATTTGATTTTATGCTTGAAATAATAATGATCAGCTCAGTATTTATTTGCCTGGAAATCTCAATGCAGATAATCCCTCCGAAGGAAAGGCCAATAAGAATCGGATCAGGATGATAGATCTGTACTGTTAATCGTTTTGCATACGATTCAATACTTTCATTTTTTTGCGGTGTGATCCATTTAATAAAATGTATCTCATGCTGAGGAAATTGAAATTTGGAAAACACTCTTTCATCGGCTCCAAAACCACTTATGCAATAGATGTGTTTCATAAGGCCCCCTCTAAATCTCCCCCGACAGGGGAGACTTGCCAACACACAATTGGCCGTTTGTAATTAAATATAAAACTCTTAAATATCTGTAAGACCATACTTCGCAATTTTAAAAGCATAGATGAAACTTATTTTCTTGGGAGCACATAATTTTCAACATCATCGGCAGAAATAGTTTTGCCGGAAAGAATGATGAGACGCTCAACAACATTTCTTAATTCACGGATGTTGCCGCTCCAGTTATGTTTTTGCAATGCCTGCAATGCAATTTTATCAATTGATTTTTTTGGCTGTCCATATTCAGTTGCAATATCTTCTATAAATTTTTCAACAAGCAAAGGAATATCTGATAGCCTGTCATTTAAAGAAGGCACATGCATAATAATAACCCCTAACCTATGATACAGGTCAAGACGAAATTTCTTTTCTTCTACTTCTTTTAAAAGATCCTTATTTGTTGCAGCAATTACTCTTACGTCTACGGTAATATCTCTATCTGCTCCTACCCTTGTTATTTTTGCTTCCTGCAATGCACGCAAAACCTTCGCCTGTGCATTTATACTCATATCACCGATCTCATCTAAAAATAAAGTGCCGCCATTCGCTTGTTCAAATTTTCCTATCCGTTGTTTTACAGCAGAAGTAAAAGAGCCTTTTTCATGACCAAATAATTCGCTTTCTATTAATTCACCCGGGATAGCTGCACAGTTAACTTCAACCAGAGGACCTGAAGAGCGATTGCTTTTTTCATGAATCCATCTTGCCACTAATTCCTTACCAACACCATTGTCTCCTGTTATTAAAACCCTGGCATCGGTGGGTGCAATTTTGTCTATAGTGTCTTTGATCTTTTTTATGGGTGCAGATTCGCCGATTATCTCCTGAACCTTGCTCACCCTTCGTTTCAGTACTTTTGTTTCTGCAACCAATGTATTTTTATCCATTGCGTTCCGCAATGTTATCAGCATCCGGTTAAGGTCAGGAGGTTTTGAAATATAATCGTAAGCGCCTTTTTTTACGGCTTCAACTGCGGTCTCAATATTTCCATGGCCGCTTATTACGATGATTGGAACGTCAGCATCAATTTGCCTGGCTTTTTCTAAAAATTCAATGCCGTCAAGCTTAGGCATTTTTATGTCGCAGAGAACAAGGTCGTATGTTTTTTCTTTGAATTTTTTTAGTCCTTCTTCACCGTCCCCGGCCTCATCAATTTTATAACCTTCGTAGGTTAATATTTCGGTCAGGGTTTTTCGGATGCTTTTTTCATCATCTATTATAAGAATTGCAGGCATGTATTTCTTTTCTTTAGATTAAAGATCAAAAATAGTTAATTCTAATTCAGTAGTGGGTACATTACAACAAAAAATTATACTTTCAACACGGCCCTCTTAAAAAAATAAAGATGAAAAGTTTAAATAATATTCATCCGGGAGAAATACTTAGAGAAGACTTTTTACAAGTCATGAATATTACAGCATATAAGCTTAGTAAAGATATAGGCATTCCGCAAACGAGAGTTTCTGAAATATTAAAAGGTAACCGCCGGATCACGGCCGATACTGCATTACGGCTAAGTAAATATTTCGGAACTTCCACTAAATTCTGGCTGGGATTGCAGGACGATTATGATATTGAAGAGGAGCTAAACAAAAAAGAACATATCTTTTCAAAAATATCTGCAATAAAAATTAATGCAGCATAATCTGTAAACAGTTTGAAAAAAGATTAATAATTAACTGCCAACTTTTATCGCTTTACGTCTAATTCAATAACGTTATCTATTTCATCTTTATTGAAAGATGAAACATCAAACACAATATAATTTGCAGAAACATCCTGGTATGGAATGGAAACTTTATTTATAAAAGCTTTTGCTGAATTTATTTTGTAAGGGATCTTAATTAATAATTTATCATCTTTCTTATTTAAAATATGGAGATAGACTTTATTGCCTTTCTCCGTAACTGCTCCCCAATCCTGTGGTTTTGTAAAACCACCTTTAGTACCATAAATTGTCTCTCCATATTTTTTCAACCACTCTCCTACTTTTTGTAAGCGTTCTGTAAATTCAGGTTGAATCTCGCCATTGGGCATGGGGCCAATATTCAATAAAAAATTTGCTCCATAACCTGCATCTTTAACCAGGTATTGAATAAGCTGTGAGACTGATTTGTAATTCCTATCTGTAATATTAAAGCCCCACGAATCATTAAGGGTTTCACATGTTTCTAATGGAAGCTGCTGCGAAACTGATTGTCCGCCAAAGCCCGTTGTGTTAGCACCGGGCAGATCTTTTTCAAACATTTGAAAATCTTCGCCGGGGATGGGTGAAAGATGATGATTATTGCCGATTAAACATTGTGGCTGCAGCTTATGAATTAGCGGATAGATCTCATCGTAATGCCAGTTAACTTTTGATGTTTGATTTTTATCCTTATCATTATTTAATTGATCCCAATGCCCGTCAAACCAAACACCTGCAATTTCTCCATAGTTTGTCAATAATTCTGTTAGCTGCGCTTTCATGAAATTGATATAACTGTTCCAGTCACTTTTTTGTGTGCGGCCTGTACCCTTTCCTGTTCTGCCGGTTTCGTATTGGTAATCGCTGCGAAACCAATCCAGCAAAGAATAATAAACGAATAATTTTATGCCTTGCTTATGACATTCATCTGCAAGTTGCTTTAATGCATCTTTACCGTAAGGTGTGTTGGTTATTTTCCAATCTGATTGTTTGGTATCCCAGTTACTAAAACCATCATGATGGCGGGTAATAAAAGTTATGTATTGCATGCCTGCATTTTTTGCAGTGCTTACCCATTTGTTGGCATCAAAAGCAATTGGGTTGAATATCTTTAATAACCGTTTATATTCATCTACATGAATGTTGCGGTTGTTCATTACCCATTCAGCTTCTCCTAAAACACTGGATGCTCCCCAATGGATGAACATGCCAAACCTTGCACTGTCGAACCATTTGCGGGCTTTTATATTTTCTGGTGAAGGTGTATAATTTGTTTGTGCGTTGGCGTAAAAACAAATTAAAAGAAAAATTAAAAGGAATAAGTTTTTGCGCATTTTAATAAATAGAAATATAAATATACATCACAGTTCTTGTGAACGTTAATGTTTCATTTACTTAATCACTGTGTTTTTTAATCCATAAATCTTATTAAAATGGAGAAAGTTCGCAAAAACCATCAAATTTGGGTTGCTTGCGAAACTTTTGTAGATTTAAATTTCGCAAAGCAGCGAGTTAGCTGCAATTTTTATGGACTATAATAAAGATTTACCACCAACGACGTTCGTAGTCGAAATGTCTGTAAAAATTGAGCATTTGCTAAACATAATAATTTCTCGATTACTTGGAGTAAAGCCAGACGAAACCCGCTCTTTTGGGACTTCATCTTATGGATTGAGCTTTAATGCAAAAGCAAACTTATTGTTAGACTTAAACTATCTTAATAAAGAGCAAGGACAGAAATTTCAAATATTTATGGAAGTGAGAAACAAATTTGCTCATGTGTATTTAGTTGACACGTTTGAGAAATGTTTTGCTCTGACAAAAAATTATAATGAATTAAAAAAACTCTTTGGCATTGACGAAAGCGGCGAGAACATGGAAAAGGATATGGAATACATGTTTATTTCTTTATCTCTGGACATAGCAAACACATTAAAAGAACTTAGCCACAGGATTTATAGTGAAATGGCAGTAAAGTATACACAGAGAAGATTTACTGAAGCCATTAAAACAAAAAGGGACGAATATAAACTTGAAAAGCCTTCAAATGCCGCAGCGGTTGACGACTTTATAGACTATATAAAGGCCGACTTATTAAGCGAGGTAGATGAAAAGATTAAAAACAACGTTCCGCCTCATATATAATCAAAACTACAGCTAACAGTGTGTTTATAAAATTCTGGGGGACGTTAAGCATTCAACTATAAATCACTATTTTGCTTTTGTGGTTAATTGAAACTGACGCTTTTCAAGTTCCACAACTTCATAAACACTTAATCGTTCGTAGCTAATATTAAATAAGTTCCCCAATGGTATGCGGATGAAGTGAGTGACACAACGATGATGCTATGAAATACAAATGCCGGTAACCAAATCTTTTTCTTACTTCTGTAAATACATCACCTCTTTTACAAGGTTAACGGTTCGTGGAACGTCGGGAAGATAGTGTGCCACAAGGTTTGGAGCGTAATGCATGGGTGTATCGGTAGAAGTGATACGACGGATAGGAGCATCAAGATAATCGAAGCCCTCCTTTTGTATGCGGTAAGTAATTTCAGAAGATACGGAGGCAAACGGCCACTGCTCTTCCACTATCACCAGGCGATTTGTTTTTTTAACCGACTCCATTATCGTTTGCCAATCCATGGGGCGGATAGTTCTGAGATCGATAACTTCGGCGCTTATATTTTCCTTTGCCAACTCATCAGCTGCACCCAAAGCAACCTTCATCATTTTATTAAATGAGACGATGGTAACATCACTGCCTTCTCTTGCGATCCTTGCTTTACCGATCGGGATCAAATATTCCTCTTCAGGCACATCACCTTTTTCGCCATATAATACCTCGCATTCCATAAAAATAACAGGGTCATTATCACGGATGGCGCTTTTCAATAATCCTTTGCCATCATAAGGGTTGCTGACAGAAATAACTTTTAATCCCGGAATATTTGCATACATCGCTTCATACGCTGTAGAATGTTGTGCACCTAACTGTCCGGCACTTCCACCAGGGCCTCTAAATACAATAGGACAACCCACCTGTCCACCACTCATTGCCAGCATTTTAGAAGCTGTATTTAATATTTGATCTAAGGCAAGGTTAGCGAAATTCCACGTCATGTATTCCACTATAGGACGTAGGCCATTTTGTGCTGCACCCACTGCAATGGCTGTAAAACCAAGCTCTGAAATCGGAGTATCTATCACCCTTCTCTCACCAAACTCCTCAAGCATTCCCTGGCTTACTTTATAGGCGCCGTTGTATTCGGCAACTTCTTCTCCCATTAAAAAAACCTTTTCATCACGCCTCATTTCTTCGTTCATTGCTTCCCGTAAGGCTTCTCTAAATGCTATTTGTCTCATGTATTAAAAATTGAGTGGCAAAATTATCGGATAGTGGGCAAATGAGCAAAAAGAAAAAACCCTCTAAATCTCCCTAAAGGGAGACTTGGTAAGTTCTTTTAAAATTTACACTTTATAAGATTGGGAAGCATCTACTATTTATATTTTGAGTGAGTTAAAATTATTTCAATTCCATTAGAAACGGTCAGGTGTGCGTTAGCAAGTCCGCCCTTTAGGGAGGATTTAGGAGGGTTTATTAATTGAGGATTTCAGAAAGTTTATCAGCAAGTTTTTTACCAAAAATATTCTTGGCAATTATCTTTCCCTCTTTATCCAATAAAAAATTTGTGGGAATTGCTTTGATGCCATACAAATCAGAAGTTGCATTTTTCCATCCCTGCAGATCTGAAACCTGGTACCAAACCAAACCATCATCTTTAATTGCTTTTTCCCAATTTGTTTTTTTTGTATCATACGATACCCCAAAAATTTCAAAATTCTTATCCTTAAACTGGTTGTATGTTTTTACAACATTTGGATTTTCCCTGCGGCATGGGCCACACCAGCTTGCCCAAAAATCAACCAATACATATTTACCTTTTAAAGAAGATAAGCTCATTGTTTTTCCACCGGGAGTTGTTTGTGTAAAATCAGGCGGTACTTTTCCAATGGCAACAGTTTTATAAACCTCTACCATTTTTTTAATCTCTTTTCCTTTTGTGCTGTTTTTTAATTTTTTATCAAGAAGATCATACAATGGCTCAACCTCATTAGCTTCGGCATAGTATGCATAATATTCAGTAATAGCAATTGCACTGCGCATTGAATGAGGATAATCTTTTACAAATTGAGCGATTACATTTCTCTTTTCTTTTAAGATGCTCATGTCAACTTCATCAAGGCTATCCATTGCTGCTTTATCTTTTGCTTTCAATGCAGCGTCTTCAGCTTTACTGTTACTCTCTTCCCATTTAGAAATATCTTCTAAACGCCTTTTCAAAATTTTGTCTTCATCATTTATAGAAGAACCTTTAACAGTAAGTAATTCCAATGAATCACCAGCGCCTGAAATAGTAATGTTTGCAGGCTCTAAATAAAACCTGAAATAACTTTGCTTATCATCTTTCAGATCTAATAAAGCAGATGAAGGTTTTTGTATAGATCCTTTAAAAGAAAATTTTCCATTATTAATTTTTGAAGAATCTTTTTTGGTTGTTCCACTTTCAAAGACATACAAATAAATTAAACCTGATCTTACTTTATCGAGTTTACCATTGATGGTAAATGTTGTATCAGATGCTTTTGAGATCAGTGAAGCAAGAACTGCAAAACAGGTTAGTAAGAAAATGTTTTTCATAAACTAAGAGATAATTATTTAGAAGATTTAAGTTGTATTCTATTAAGAAAAATGTCTGACGGAGACCGTCAGACATTTTCTATTATCATAGCACTTGCACCCCCGCCCCCATTACAGATTGCGGCAGCACCAATTTTTGCATTATTTTGTTTTAGCACATTTATTAAGGTAACAATAATTCTTGCACCACTGCAACCCAATGGATGACCTAAGGAAACAGCTCCTCCATTCACATTAACTTTTTTAAGATCAAGGTTCATCTTTTGTGCATTCACAATTCCAACAACACTAAATGCTTCATTCAGTTCTGCATATTCAATGTCTTCCATTTTTAACCCTGCTTTTTCAACTGCCTTTGGTAATGCAATAGATGGTGTAGTAGTAAACCATTCCGGAGCCTGTTCGGCATCGGCATAGCTTATAATTTTTGCAATTGGTTTTAGTCCTAACTCATTTGCTTTTTCTTTGCTCATTAAAACCAATGCCGCAGCCCCGTCATTCATAGTGCTTGCATTCGCAGCTGTTACGCTTCCTCCTTTTTCAAATGCAGATCTTAATTCAGGTATCTTATCAAACTTTACATTGAAAGGTTCTTCGTCCTTCAACATTAGTATAGGCTCTCCTTTGCGTTGAGGAATTTCTACTCCTACTATTTCTTCTTTGAATCTTCCTTCATTAACTGCAGCCTGGCTGCGCTTGTAACTTTCAATTGCATATTCATCCTGTGCTTCTCTTGAAATATTACATTCTCTTGCACACAATTCTGCTGCATTGCCCATTGCATAATCTTTGTAAACATCTGTTAAGCCATCTTTTGCAAGCCCATCAACTAATTGTGTGTTTCCATATTTATTTCCCCAGCGAAGTGATGGAGCATAAAAAGGTACCAGGCTCATATTTTCCATTCCGCCGGCAACAACCACATCAGTATCGCCAAGCATTATACTTTGTGCGCCAATCATAATTGCCTTCATTCCGCTGGCGCAAACTTTATTTATGGTTGTGCAATTAACATTGGCTGGAAGGCCTGCAAGCATTGAAGCCTGCCGTGCAGGTGCTTGTCCAAGATTTGCCTGCAATACAGAACCCATCAATACATCCTGGACAATATTTGGATCGATACCAGCTTTTTCAAGAGCGCCTTTAATTGCAATAGCGCCAAGCTTTGTAGCAGGAATGTCTTTTAAAGCACCGCCAAAACTTCCTAAAGGTGTACGGACAGCTGATAAAATATATACTTCTTTTTTAACCATAATATTTTTGAATATGCAAAGGTAACGAAGGCAAATAAGAGTTTCCTGTTTGATGAAATGTTAATACATGAATGGTTATAGAAAAACCTGATGGTTAAACCCCGAATTGCCTTAGATGATGATCAAGATGTTTCCACTGCAACAAATTCCATTCATCTGCAGTAAGTTTTCCAAAAAATGAGTGTGGTCTTTTAGCAATTTCTTCAGGATCAGCATTTCCAAAACGCTGAATTAAGGTTGTTAGTTTATCTTTCTCTTCATTAAAATTTTTTTCTGTTTTTACAACAAAGTGTGGATCTGTTGGCAGGTTTTTTTTAAAAGGTTGATCTTTTACCAATTGCCTTTTACCAATTTTTCCGAATAAAAAGGCCATAAGTCCTTTTTTAAATTTCGTATCACCCAAAGCCATTGCTAATGGATTTTGAGAATGAGCCAGCATTTGCTCTACTCTCATTTTACCCCAAAGAGGTTTTGTATCAGGAGTTAGCTTATTGATCCATTCGATCATTTGATTATTATCAACAGCATTAAATAAATTTTTCATAATAATATTTTGGCAGACTAAATTACGAATTATGATATGAAGAATGCAGCCTTATTATGAATGATCAGGAATGGGGAAGCGTTATTTTATGATTTCTATTTTAGTGATCGGATGAATCTCTGCCCAGCCATTATGGGAATCTATCACATAACTTCCTGTAACTTTTACATGATCCCCAACTTTTGGTAATTGCACATGATTTACATATCCGGCACATGCACCCATAGCTTTTTTTCTGGTAATATTATTAATACATACGGCTTCTATTACAAGGTCGCCCTGCTTTTTTACTTTATTTCTTTTAGTAAGCAAATCTTTTTGGCCTTTATCAAGCTTTAATAACATGTGCTGGTCGCCATCTTCATCTGCATTTGTTTCTTCGATTATGCCGGTAACTATTTTGCATTTATCTAGTACATGCAATCTTTGTGCATCATATACATATTTCCACAAAGCAGGGTCACATTCTGACTTCGGGCTGCCTACAGAATCATCTTTTACGAAAATATTATTTACTTCAGATTTTATTTTAGCCCCTGCATTGATACCGGAATAAAAAATTATTGGGAAAAAGATCAAAAAAAATGATAGTGGGGATTTTAGGTTCATTTTTTAAAAGTTTGTACGAAATACTGTTACAAACTTAAGGCCTAAAATTAGTGCGGCTAAAAAGACTTATTAATTTTGAAGGTCAGCCTCAAAATAGCCTTCGGCTATTAATAGCTCCTGGCTATCAATAAAAGAAAGAAAAGAAT
>JAYVEA010000043.1:0-17729 GCA_043749085.1 Chitinophagales bacterium | reverse complement strand
CCAATCTTTACTAAAACATTTCCATAATCATCAACTACTTCAAATGCTTTTGCCTGCAATTTATCGGGAGCCGATTGTTTATCCTTAAATGCGCTTATCACTAAAAAAGCAATTAACAGTAAAGACAATAAAAAAATACTGCGATAAAATTGTAAGGATCTTTCCATCCTGGCCATCCTTACTTCAATTGTTGTGTTCATAAAATAAATTTTAAAGGTTTTGGTAAATAATGTGGGCAGGATCTTTTGCAAATTATGGAATATAATTATAATGCGAAAGGGCTACCTGATGGTAGCCCCATAAATATATTTATCAACTTTTATTGTTGTATCAGTTGTCCTCTTATTTCTCCACCACCAAACATTGCAGTATGTACGTTTGTATAATAAAGACCCGCTTTTAAATCGGCTTCCTGTGCGGCAGTTAGAGCCAAACTCGTATACACAATTGGTGAAGTTAGATTGGTAAAGGTAAATACTGGTGAACCTGCAACCCCAACAGCGCCTTTATGAATATGGCCCAATGTAGCTGTTCCTGTTAATCCGCTATATGTAGTAGTAATGGTAAATATTTTAGTATCGTTATTAAATATTAAAGTGGAAGTGCCTGTACCGGTTGAAGAATTCGACGGGGTTTCAGCCCCACCCCATAAGGTTGCTTTAAAGGTTATGTTTGGATCGGGTGGTGCTGTTGAATCCTTTTTGCAGGATGTAAGGCTTGAAAAAATAAATACAATTGCCATTAATTTAATAGTGCGTATCATATTATAAGTTTTAGGTTAAAAGAAAATCTCTGTTAACTATAATACGCACTCAATAAAATATGGTTGCTTGATTTTTTTAGGCTACAGCTTTATTTACCAACTCTGCAGCTTCACTTAAAAGAATTGCCGACTGAACTTTTAGCCCGCTTTTATCAATTAACTCTTTGGCAACTTCTGCATTGGTACCCTGTAAGCGAACAATAATGGGGATCTCAATATTACCGATTGATTGATAAGCATCAATAACTCCCTGTGCAACACGATCGCACCTGACAATGCCTCCAAAAATATTTATAAGGATCGCTTTTACTTTGGGGTCTTTCAAAATTATCCTGAAGCCTGCTTCCACTGTTTGTGCATTTGCCGTTCCGCCAACATCCAAAAAATTTGCAGGCTCACCGCCGCTAAGCTTTATCATATCCATTGTTGCCATTGCAAGCCCGGCCCCATTAACCATGCAGCCAACATTGCCATCCAGTTTTACAAAATTTAAATTGAATTTTGCCGCTTCAACTTCTGTCGGATCTTCTTCTGAAATATCTCTCATGTTTTCAAGATCAGCATGACGCACCAAGGCATTATCATCCACATTCATTTTACAATCAACAGCAATTATTTTATTATCGCTTGTTTTAAATAAAGGATTTATTTCAACCATATTACAATCCAGTCCCAGGTAAGCATTATATAAATTTGTAACAAACCTTACGCAATTTTTAAATGCTTCACCTGTCAATCCTAAATTAAAAGCAATTTTTCTTGCCTGGAAACCCTGTACGCCTCCGCCGGGATGTATCCATTCTTTAAAGATCTTATCAGGTGTATCATGCGCTACATCTTCAATATTCATTCCTCCCTCTGTGCTGTACATTATTACATTTCTTCCTTTTGCCCTATCCAATAAAATGGATAAATAAAATTCCTTTATAGGATTTGGTCCTTCGTAATATACATCCTGAGCAATTAAAACTTTATTTACCACTTTACCTGCAGGCCCGGTTTGAATGGTTACCAATGTTCCTCCCAAAATATTTTGTGCAATTGTTTTAACATCATCTGCATTTTTGCCTACGGCCACACCACGCTGTTCTGTTCCGGCAATCTTTCCTTTGCCTCTTCCGCCAGCATGTATCTGCGCTTTTACAACTGCAAATTTGCTTTCATACTGCGAATGTATCTGCCTGTAAGCATCTTCTGCCTGCAATGCGCTGCTGCATACAATTCCTTCCTGTACAGGAACATTAAATTTTTTTAATAACTCCTTAGCCTGGTATTCATGAAGATTCATTGTAAATATTTTAGCGAAGATAAAAGCAAATCATGAAAGTTGAATTATCTTTTCAGGGTGAACAAACTGATCTTCATCTGCGTGAGCAGCATAATTTTTTTAGCAGCATGCAGCAATACAAAAAAGATAATTGTACCTGGAAGAAACAGTAGTTCTATAACAGGCAATGAGTTTTATAAAAAAGCAGTTGCCTATTATTGGCATCAAAGAGATTCATTTGCTGTAAAAGAAATTCTTTCCGGTAACATTCCCTCCTTTCTAAAAAGATTTGTTGCTGTTAATACCGAAATAAGAGATTCTTCAGGGAAAAGAACAAGAGCAATTTATTATGTAAGCCCGGATTATCTTAGCATTGGAAGTAACAATGATTGGGCAAGAATTCCGCTATCTCCAATGGCAGCCCAGCAAATAGCAAATAGCAGATAGTTTTCATTGTTTTTTGCCTACAAGAAAAATGGTAGATGATATTTACCGGGTTGCTAAATTAAAATTAGAACCCATCCCCATGTATGCATTTCGGGATAGCTCAATTACTATGTATCAATATAATTTAATTATTGAAGGACAAAGAAAACTTCGCAAAGGCTTAATTGCAGGAATAAAAAAAGATGTGGTTCTTTCAGGAAAAGTTTCAAGAGACAAGTCAAACCATGAGGCTATTTATGGATGGCATAAGTTAGACGGGAAGGCGATTCAAACTTTATATACAGGGCACATAAACTGGTGGGTTGATTACAGCCATGGCATCCGGTTAATTTACAGAACTGTTTATGTTGAAGGTAAGCCGATGGATTATATTGATGTTTTGAAAGATGAACATCTGAAAAAATTATTATGCGATGAAGATAATTGCGACTTTTACCGTTATGCTTATTAGCTGCTTTACAACATTGCTAACAATATCTTACCTTATCTTAGCGGCTGATTAAAGTTTTACTTATCTACTTTTAATTGTCTGTAAATTTCTCTATTTAGTTGGTACCTCGTAAAATGTTAATAAGAAGATCGTATAAATTTTTTAGAAAGTATAATGCAGGATTTATTCTCCCGGCTATTTTATTTTTTTCATTCTCGGCATTTGCGCAAAGGCCGGGCAGGATAATAGAAAGTGCAAAAGGTAGAATGCCAAATATCAAAGGGTCACAACAGGGAACGCAAACGCAGCCGGGCGATACAACAATTGGTTTTAAGCATCGGGATGACCTTGCCGATTCAATCAACATATCTTATAGATATTTAGATTCGCTAAGAAGTATCCGGCTTGATTCTTCAATAAATGATTTTAATAAATCTTTTTCAGTGCCTGCACATTATGTTACGTTAGGCAACAATGGCAGTGCCGGGTATCCGGTACTTTTTACTCCCATATTAAAAGCCGGTTGGGATGCAGGGTTTCATGCATATGATATCTACAGGTTTACTTTAGAAGGAACAAAGTTTTATAAAACAACAAGGCCTTATACACAAATAACCTATTTGCTGGCATCGGGTAAAGAGCAATTTATAAATATCATTCATACACAAAATATAAAGCCTAACTGGAACTTTGGTTTTGAATACAGGTTGATATCTGCTCCCGGATTTTTTCAATCACAAAATACAGGGCATAATAATTACAGGCTTTTCAGCAGTTACCAGGGTAAGAAAAAAAGATATGCTGTATCGTTGGTTTTTTATGGCAATAAGTTAGCAGCCTCAGAAAACGGCGGGATACAAAAGGATAGTCTTTTATATGACCCCAACAGGAAGAATCGTGTTGCCATACCTGTTAAACTTGGGGGAGATGTGTCTGCTTCTGCAAGCCCTTTCTCTACCAAAATATTAACGGGAATTATTTATAAAGATTTTACTTTTTTTTTAAGACAGAGCTATGATATTGGTAAAAGAGATTCAATACAAATAAATGACAGTACCAAAGAATATTTATTCTATCCCAAATTACGTTTTCAACATACTATATCCTACAGTACTTATACTTACAATTTTCGGGATACGATACCAATGAAGCGGGAAACGGGTTTAAAAGATGCAAAAGCTGATTCTGCCCTTTTTAAGACATGGTATGATACTACTTTAAGGGCCGCTTTTGGTTTGGACTTTTCTGTGCAGGACAAATGGAAAATACTTACCAATGATTTTTCCATAAAGCAATTTCCTGAAACAAAAAATCCGGCACAATTTATTGAAGCAGGGGTTAAGATCGAGAATTTAAAGGGAATGTTTACCGCTGATACAAACATCTATTATAATGTGGCAATACATGGTGAGTATAGAAATAAAACAAAGAATAAAAAGTGGGATGCACTTTTAAATGGTGAGTTTTATGCTGCCGGTTTAAATGCAGGGGATTATAATGCTAATGCCAGCCTTACAAGATTTCTAAATGAAAGATTTGGCAATATCCAGATAGGTTTTCAAAACATAAACCGCTCACCTTCATTTATTTTTAAAGATCAGTCGTCTTTTAACTTTAAAAATCCTCCGGTCAATAAAAACGAGAATATAACGGTACTTTCTGCCACAGCAGAAAACCCAAAATTCACACTTTGGTTTAGAAATATTTCTATTGCTAACTATACATACTTTAAAAATTATTACCAGACAGATCAATATTCCTCACTCATAAATATTACGCAGGTACAGGCATCTAAAAAACTTCATTTTAAATTGTTGCGAAATAAACTTTTTTTATATAGTGATTTTATTGTACAGCAAACCGCCGCAAATTCTCCGGTAAGAGTACCTCTGTTTTATACAAGGCAGCGGCTTGCTTTTGAAGGAGTATTCTATAAAAATTTAAATTTAAGTACCGGCTTTGATGTTAATTATAATACCCCATACAAAGCAAATAATTACTCTCCCGTTATGGGACAATTCTTTCCACAGGATTCTACTATTACTAATCTTCCCAATGTTTCTTATTTTTTTAATTTCAGGATAAAATCATTTACCGGGCTCGTAAAATTAGAGAATCTAAATACGATCAACCTGGGTAATGGCTTAAATTTTACCAATAATAATTTTGCCGCTCCGCATTATCCAACACCCGGTATGATCTTAAGGATTGGAGTAAAATGGAATTTTGTGAATTAAAAAATGCATCATCATGTACACATGAAGATGAAATGAAAATGATGGAACTATTTGTGATCTTTTTTATTTTCATCTGCCATTTTGCAAGTGCACAGGAATTATATGTATCAACAGAACCCGCAAGCAATATGGCTACAGGATGCATTGGTTCAGGCTTAATTCAAAGCTGTTTAAATGAACCATGATGGTAAATCCGAAAGTTACAGGATAGAGCCTGAAATAATGTTTGACGTAAGTAAAAAAATTATGGTGATGTTGCGGCCTGGAATATAATATTCTCAATTTGTTTTTAAAAAAATAATTATGGTGATCGGACAAAAAATACTTTCCGGATTTTTAAGACTGCTGAAATTTTTATTTATAAGGAAGAAAGATTGCTGTAAATAAGGCTTTTGAAATTAGTTGAATTAATTTCCTTTGTATGTGTCCACAAAAGGGTTTGCGCTAAACATTGGCGGTTTTTAACAGAAATTGATAGCAATCCGGACAGGCATCTATAGCGCAATAGTAATTAAACTACGCTTTTATGCTAAGTTGTTCATTGATATCTTATTCTTCGTGCATATGATTTACCTGTATTCAACTTCAATTTGTTTTATCAATTGAATTGCCTGTTGCTTTAACTTACTGATCTGTATTACCTGCATCATATATATATTTTGTACCACACTAATGATCAGAATAAATTTATTTAATGCCGGTTCAGAACCCGCCAACCACCTGGTAGCGGAAATTGAAGTATTAAGATGAACACTTGAATCTATCCCATTTCTATAATCAAAAATGGTAGCCATTGCATCAAGTATTGGCAGGCGGAAAGTACTAAGACTATTCATCGTTTCATTGTATTTCCTTACTTGCGAATAATAGGATGTGAGAGTGTTATACAAATTAATATTTTCAAAAAGCCGCAGGCTTCCGGAATAGGTCAGTTGCTGTGAAGTAGCATCATAGCGGGTAAGAATGTAGTTGTTGTAAATATAAGGCAGCCGTTTTAAAATATCTTTTACGTGCAATTGATAATCCGGTTCTCTTATAATATGAATTATACTATCTATGCCTTTACTGTTAGTTTGCTGCTGTATAATGGCAACAGAAAACTCAGCAGTATCCTTTTTAAGGTCATTCAGTAGATTTTTAGCAAACTTTATGGCCCTGTTCTTTTCAACTTTGTCTTCTCTTATATTCTCTGCAACAAACCCAAGAAATACGGCAAGGAATAACATAAAGAATTCCAACAAATATTCTATCCATTTCTTTTTGTGGGTTACGTGGTGCGGATGTTTGTGTACTTCCATATTTTCAGTGTATGATTTTTTATTTACTTCCCTTCCACAATCTTTATCTCCTCATCAGTTAAGCCATACAGCCCGTACACTAACTTACGTCTTTGCGAGGAGGCACGACGAAGCAATCCCATATGAGTTTATTGATCCTGAATATTTTCCCATAAATCTCTCCAAGTTGGATTTATAGCTTTTATTAATTCTTCTTTATCTTTTCTGCTGCCGCCTTTAATTTGTTTTTCTCTTTCTATTGCTTCTTCAATTGTTGGCGATGTTTCGTACCAAACAATTTTATTGCAATTATACTTTGATGTAAAACTGTTGAGATAAAACTTTGTTTTGTGCTCCCATATTCTTGCTCTCAGTTCTGCAGTAACACCTGTGTATAAAACTTTATTGTATTGGTTGGTTATAATGTAAACGCATCCACCTCTTTTCATTTAGCTAATGTACTATTAGTTTGCTTCGTCGTCGTGCCTCCTCCTCGCAATGACGTGGAGATGTCTTACGTCTTTGCGAGCACAGCGAAGCAATCTCATATCGCAGCTTTATTATAAGATTGCTTCGTCGGCAATAATGTTCTTTCATTTAGTTTGTTCTTTTATTGCCTCCTCGCAAAGACGTTACTTTCCTTCTACCATTGCGATCTCCTCCTCAGTTAAGCCATACAACGCATATACCATTGCATCAATTTCTTTATCGGTTTGTTGTATGGTTTGCTTAATATTATTTGCGTTTGTTTTTTGCTGCTCAAAGTATTGACGCTGTTCTGCTGAATATCGGCATTAAAAAAATGCTGCTGAAACAACTGCCATGCACTTTGCAGTTGTGCTTTATCAATATCGCTTATGTATTTTTTAAGAACCGATTGTTGAAATAAAGGCATGCAGTTATCTGGTGGTTATCAAATATAAAGCATTAGGCAAGATGCCGCTGAATTTATTGATCTATTAAAATAAAAAAGCTGCACGATAATGCAGCTTTTTATTTGTCTTAATATTTATTTTACTTGTCTTTTGAAATATATTCTTTGTTACCATTTTTATTAATATAATATCTTCCACCTCTTTTGCCTTCATAAATTGTTCGTCCCTCTTTATCCTTACCCACAATCTTGTCAGTTGTTGATGTATTTGTATTGGTTGTTGGTCTTATATTCTTTTTTGCATCGGCATCGGCCTTAGCTTTTGCATCTCTTGCATCCTGTTCCTGTTTTTTTCTTATCTCCTCTGCCTGCTTATTGGCTTTTAATCTCATATCAGGTGAACCGTTTTTATTTGTTCCTGTAGATTTCATTTTTTTAGCGTCATCATCAGCTTTTTTCTTTGCTTCTTTGGCATCCTGATCCTGCTTCTTTTTTAATTCTTTGGCATCCTTTTCAGCTTTTTTAGTGGCTTCCATGGCATTTTTATCAGCCTTTTTCTTTGCTTCTTTAGCTTCTTTTGCTGCTTCAGATTTTGCCGGAGCTTTTTGCGCATTGCTAAAGCTAACTATACTTACTATTAACAAAAGCGATAAAATAATCTTTTTCATATAAAATTTTTTTTAAGTGAATTATTTAATAAATGTAATATTCTTTTATTATTTACTATAATTATTGGACCAGCTTAAAAGCAAAAATAAATTAATTTAATAAAGACTTTCGTTTTTTTGTACTGTTCTTTTTAATAACAACAAATGTTACGGAAACTTCCATGAATTGCGCCTTAGACGTCTATATGCTGCTTCATATCTGTATTACCTGCGCTGCTGCATGGCCAGCCTGTTAAGGCTTACGGGATAGTGCCCAATAACCTTTACTTTATCCAATCAATAAGTTTACTGCTGATATTTTTTTCTTCACATGCAGTGATCTTTTGTGCAACGCTGTTGCTATAAAAGAAACATCGCTTTGCATCAATAAATTTAATTTTGCCTTTAAAATATTCAGGAATATTATGGCTCACGATCATTCTCATCACCATGACATTGCACCGGCTGATATGAACAATGCTTTTGTTACAGGCATTGTTCTAAATTTTGCTTTTGTGATAATAGAAGCAGTTGCAGGATTTTATAATCATTCACTTTCTTTACTATCTGATGCAGCGCATAACCTGGCCGATGTTGGCGCTTTGGGTCTTTCGTTGTTAGCTTTTAAAATGCTCAAAGTAAAATCTACTGATCAATATACTTACGGCTATAAAAAAACTTCTATTTTAGTTGCTTTACTTAATGCTGTGGTGCTTTTAATTTCTATTGGTATTATAGCTTATGAAGGAGTACAACGTATCTTTCATCCGCAGCAGGTTGCGGGAATAAGTATTTCTATAATAGCAGCAATAGGCATTGCAATAAATTTTATTTCGGCACGGTTGTTTTTTAAAGAGAAAGAGAAGGATATTAATGCAAGATCTGCTTATCTGCATTTAATGTCGGATGCAGTAGTTTCCTTAGGAATTGTTGTTGGTGGTATTTTAATATTTTACTTTAAATGGTTTTGGATAGATCCCGCAATAAGTATTGTGATAGCAGTGGTGATCCTGGTAAGCACATGGCAATTGCTGAAACAAAGCCTAAGATTATCATTGGATGGAGTTCCTGAAAATATAAGCATTGCCGATATCAGATCAACCGCAGTAAAAATTAATGGGATAACAGATCTTCATCACATTCATGTATGGGCAATGAGCACAACCGAAAATGCTTTAACTGCGCATTTGGTTTTTGCATCAAATATTACACAACAACAGCAACAGGAAATTAAGCATATTTTAAAACATGAATTGCTACATAAGAACATTCATCATATAACGCTGGAAACAGAAAGTGAAAATGAATTGTGTAAAACAGAAGAATGCTGAACTTTTTTGTTCAAAGGGTAAACTGATATTAAATTGATTTAGTTTCAATTTAAATAAAATGCAACAGCGTCACCTTTTATTTTTTGCATACTTTATTTTGCATGGTACTTTTGCGAATTTAAAAAAATAGAAGTTATAATTTAAGAAATTAAATAAAAACAGGAATCCTGATTCAGCGAATACTTATTTAATTATCTAATCCTTCATAGGAATACTTTGCTTTCCAATGTTTGGTACAAAAGTAAAAGCATGATAAATCTTACAAAAAAATCAGTTACAATATTAGTTTTACATTCTATAGTATGCAAAGGTTTTTCACAAAGTAACGATACCACAATAAAAAATTGGACAAACCATTTTCAACTAACTGTAATAGCACAAAAACATTCAGGCTTTTCCTCAAAATATAGTGGGCAAAATAGTTTGGCAGATTCTGTAGAACCAGTGGCAAAAAGTATAACCGCCACATTATTTTTAGGACGAAAATTATGGAAGGGAGCCGCATTTTATTTTAATCCTGAAGTTTCGGGCGGTAATGGATTGAGTTTTACAAAGGGTGTTGGAGGTGCTTTAAATGGTGAAACTTATCGTGTAGGGGCGGTAGCTCCTTCTATTTTTATTGCCAGGTCTTATCTTCAGCAAGATTTTGCTTTAGGCAATACAGCTTACGAAGATGTAAAAGATGATGAAAATCAAATAGCGGATAAATACCCTTCAAGCCGCATTACTATTTCTGTAGGTAAGTTTTCTGTAAGTGATTTTTTTGATGATAATACATACAGCAAAGATCCCCGTTCACAATTTTTTAATTGGTCTTTATGGGCAAATGGTGCATGGGATTATCCGGCCAATACTCGTGGTTATACTTTTGGCTTTGTTGTAGCATTAATAAAACCTACATGGGTAATAAGGCTTTCAAGTGTTGCAGTACCACGTATTGCTAACTTTCATTTAATGGAATACAATGCAAAAGCCCATTCTGAAACAATTGAATTTGAGCATAAATTTTCTATAAGCCAAAATCCGGGAGCAATGCGTTTGATCGTGAGTAATACAAACTCCCAGGCACCTTCCTACGCCGAAGGAATGAAAGCAATTGCTTTGAATAATACTTTTTTGCTGGATGTAATCCAGGGAAATATTGAACACAAAAGTTATGGAGGTAAAAAATTTGGAGTAGGATTTAATTTTGAACAGGGCCTAACAAATGAAATTGGAATATTTTCCAGGATAGGGTGGAATGATGGAAAATATGTAACATGGGCATTTACTGAAATTGACCGCACTATTAATCTTGGTTTATCGGTGAAAGGAAATAAATGGAAACGACCGAAGGACGTTTTTGCAATTGCAGGAGTAGTTAATGGTATATCAAAAGAGCATCAAAATTTTTTAAAAACCGGTGGTTATGGTTTTATTATCGGTGATGGAAAATTAAATTATGGCAAGGAAGCAATTATAGAAATATATTATAATGCAAAACTATCCCATTTTTTTTGGCTCACTTTTGATTATCAATTTGTAAACAACCCGGGATATAATAAAGATCGTGGTCCTGTGCATGTTTTTGGAATCAGAGGACACATTGAATTTTAATGTATTTAAAATATTTTTTACTAAAGGATAATTATAAGAAACAGAAAACATTTTAAGAGAGAATTACATGAAGCATACATGAATCCATTTATTGCAACTTTGATAATGTTGCCATCAATAAATATTAGCCTCATGCAATTGGTTATGTAACTTAGCAACTTATAAAATAGTAATTAAATATTCATATGATAAGCCTGAATGAAATTAGAAAAAAGATCATGAGCGGTGATATTTCTTCTTTGCTTCATATAAGCAGGGAGAGTAATATTCATCCATCTGAGGTTGCAAAATTATTTAATGAATTACCGGTTGATTCGGCTATACACGCCTTCCAGTCTTTCCCTTCAAAAAAGCAGATAATTGTTTTTTCTTACCTGGATATTTTATTACAGAAAAAAATACTACGCAGCTTAACCAAAGAAAAAGCCACTTACATTTTAAATAAGTTAAGTTCTGATGACAGGCTTACTTTAATTAATTCTTATAAAGGTATAGAGCGTTCTCACGTTCTGGAATTATTAGAAGACAAAGAGAAAAAAGCTACGCATGATATGCTTGGCTATCCAAGAGAAAGTGTTGCAAGGCTTGTAAACACTGAGTTTGCAACTATAAGTGAAGATATGACAATAGAAATGGCCAATGAACATTTACGCAATCATCATATTGATTCAGAAACTGCCAATGTAATTTATGTGGTTGATAAAGATGGAAAATTAATTGATGATATACCTGTACGCAGATTGGTTTTGAATGCACCTGAAAAACACATTTCTGAGATCATGGATGGTTATTGTGTTAAACTTGATATTGATGACAGCGGTGAAGAAGCAGTTGAAAAGTTTCAGGAATATGACCGTACAGTATTGCCTGTAACCAACAGTGAAAATGTTTTATTAGGCGTTGTAACCATTGATGATGTAATGGATATACAGGAACAGCGGGATACAAGAGAAATGCAAAAGTTTGGTGGTGTGGAATCGCTGGATTACCCGTATGTTAAAACACCTATATTTTCGCTCATCAGGAAAAGAGCACTATGGCTTGTCATACTTTTTTTGGGTGAAATGCTTACTGCAACTGCTATGGGGCATTTTGAAAAAGAAATTGCTACTGCCGTTGTGCTTTCGCTTTTTATACCTCTTATTATCTCCAGCGGAGGCAACAGTGGTTCGCAGGCTGCAACGCTTATTATACGTGCAATGGCAGTTAGAGAATTAGGCATCAGGGATTGGTGGTATGTAATGAGAAGAGAAATATTTTCAGGTATATCATTAGGCGTAATACTTGGCATTATTGGCTTTTTGCGAATTACAACATGGCAATATTTACATTGGTATGATTACGGCACTCATTGGCTTTTGCTTGCAATGACAATCTTCTTTTCTTTAATAGGCATTGTAATGTGGGGTACTATTTGCGGCTCCATGATACCAATTATCCTTAAAAAATGTAAGCAGGATCCGGCTGCATCTTCCGCACCTTTTGTAGCAACATTGGTAGACGTTACAGGGCTGATCATTTATTTTAGCATAGCTGCTATAATTTTAAAAGGAACGCTTTTATAATATTACTATGAAAAAAATTTTCTATTCTATTTTCTTTTCAGCATTATTATTTACCTGCTATTCACAGGAAAAAGAAAAGGAAGCCCATTATAATTATATCTCTTTCGGTACTTGTGTATATACAAACGCCACGGGAACATTTAATCAAAAAGTATTTATGACAACTGAATTTGGAAGAACCTATGGCATATTTGATATCGGGTTAATGTTTGGCAGACTTAACATGGCAAAAGGTGACAGTGTTTTTTTTATTGAAGCTGTTCCTACAATAAATGTTTTTTCAAAAGGAAGATTTTCTGAAGCATTGACATTAGGAGCCGGCCGTGTTTTTGGCGCTAAACAAAATTTTCTTACCGAGATAACAAACAGTATAAATTTTGCTCCCAATAATAGATTGGTGTTAACTGTTTACCAGGGCAATTATTTTTTTGATGGCAAATTATCAACTTCCAAAGCACAGTTTATGGGGCTTTCAGTAACATTTAATTTTATAAAGCCCAATTCAAACACAGATCAGTTGAGAATAAAATCATTGTTCAATTAAAAATAGATCGGTGTGTTATAATTTTATTTTTATTCCTCCATTCACTACAAAGCCTTCTAATGGCGCGTATATATCTTTAAATACCGGGTTTGTTATTGTACCTGTATAAATACTTTCAAACTTTGTTTGTCTCACATCACCGAAGTTTTCAAAATTGATATATAGAGAAAATTTTTTCCAAGATCTTTCAGCCACCAATCCTGTCAGCCAATAATCTCTTCCTATATTTCCATCAGTTAATTTTTGTTTGCTGAAATAATATATTTCAGAACCTATCCTTAGTTTGTCTTCAATTTCAAAAACCAGGGCACTATTAAAACGATGTTTCGGTGTAAGCGGGTTATCATATATAATGCCATTGTTTTTCACTTTTGCATCAGTATAAGTATAACCTAAATACAATGTAAATTCATCATAAGCAAGTTTTATGTTTGTTTCGGCACCTTTTGTATTTGTATGTCCTGAGATATTAATGAATTTATATAACCCATTTTGAATAAGATCAAGAAACAAAGGATTTTTTAAATATGTATAGAAAAAAAACTGGTTAATGCTAAATGTTACTTTATCAAATGATGTATGGTAACTAACATCCCAATTGCCTCCATAACTTTTTTCGAGTGTATTTGTTTTTGTATCAACAGGCAAAACATTTTTATATAAAAGCTTTTCACTTTCCTCAGTAAAGATGGTTGGTGCCTTATAGCCAAAACCGCCACCAATACGTGTTGTGAGTACTGACGTAATTTTAAAGAGTAAAGACAGGCGTGGTAATAAAGCCCATCCATAATCTTTTACAAAGTCCGTTCTTAAACCCGTTTCCAGGGTAAGCCAATCATACGTATTCCATGTATTTTGTGTAAAGACACCCAAAGTTGTTTGAGTATAATCTCTAAGAATGGCCGGTGCTAATGATGTTTCTTTAAACCGGTCGGTTAATAGATTTACTCCGGCAACCCAATCCATTTTTTTCAAATTGGTTACATATGCTGCCTCTGAGAATGTACTGTATTGTGTGCCGTTAAATATGTAATTCTTATTATTAATGATCCTGTTAAAATAACCAACACTATTCTTAAATTTAAAACTGCTTTCTTCATTTAGCCGGTGATCGAGAGTTAGCTGCGTGGATATACGGTTTGTTTTATTTTTTTCAAAGTAACTGTGTATGCTGTCTCCATTCCCTTCAATATATTTCATATCACCGCCTAACCGGTTTTCAAAAGTTGTATTTACACCAAAATTTAATTTTGTTTTATCTGTGAAGTATAAAAAGAGTTTTGGATTAATTGTAAACCGTTTAAATTTTGGAATAGCAGAGAAAGAGATCTTTGCAGGATCAAAAGCTTTATTTGTATTTACTGATACAAAAATAGTAACACCGGTTTTTTTTAAACGCTGCCCATAAAAACTATTTATATCGAGGCCCCCGGCTGATGTACCGTTGATATGAAAATTTAGTTCTTTTTTATAAGAAGGAACTTTTGTAATGAGATTAACTAATCCTGCTACCGCTCCGCCACCATATAATGTAGAAGATGATCCTTTTATTATTTCAACCTGTCTTAGATCCAATGGCGGCGTTTGTAACAATCCTAATCCATTTGCTGCGCCCGAGTAAACAGGAAAGCCATCTTTTAAGATCTGGGTATAACGTCCATCCAGGCCCTGGATACGAATACTTGCATTAGCACTTGTGGCTGATGTTTGTTGTGTTTGAATACCGGTACTTTCAGAGAGCAACATTCTTATATCACCAGGCCTCATCGTAGCCTCTTCATGCACTTCATCCCCGGCAATTACTTCCACTCTTGTTGGTGTATTTTTTAAACTTCTTCCCGAACGGGTACTGGTTACAGTAACTTCATCAAGTGTTGCGGCTTCTGGTGTTAAGAAGATTTGTATCGTATCAGGAAAATTAATTGTAAAATTAAAAGTTTGTTCTGCCACTTTATAACCAATATTACTTACTTCAATATCCTGTTTTCCATTGGGAATATTTTTTAAAATAATTATTCCCTGTTCATTTGCTATGGCGGTTAACTTTAGGTTTTTGATCTGTACTGAAGCTCCCTGCAAGGGTTGTTTTGTATCCTTATTTTTTATTACTGCTGTAAACTTATTTTGAGATTGACAATAAAGCCAGGGCAAAGCAAAGCAAATGATTAAAATAAATTTTTTCATATGTAGCTTGAAGGAGGCTAGCCTTGTAAAATTTATTTTATTTTTCCAGTCTTATCAAGCGCTTCTCTAAAGCCTTTGGCTAATTTACCGGCAGTGCCTACACCCCAATAATGCAGAAAAAATATTCTTGGTTGCTCATGTATCATATGATTATGCAATGCAACTACTTCAATTCCGTTTTCAATTAATGCTTTTATCACCGGCTCTACTTCACTTTCCAACATTGTAAAATCACCCGCGACTGCTGCTCTGTTCTCTGTTCCCTGCCATGCAGCCCAGGTATTGAAGCCCGCAAAATTAGTAACCGCTAATCCATGTTCTTTAAGGCTGACATCGGGGCGGCCAATCGTATATTTATAAATACCTTTACTCATTTCTCCTTTGTATCCTACTATGCCATCCAGCTTTTTTATGTCTATAGTATTTATAACACTATCAGCAGGGGCTGATAAAGGATTTTTTCCTCTCAGCTGTGTTACTTTATCAAATACTGCTTTTACTTTTTGTACTATCACATCAGATTTACCCATGCCGCCAATATGCATATACATAACATTAGGATGATTGCGGATAAAATGATTATGAATAGCGGATATAGTTAAACCCTGGCGGATCACTTCCTGCTGAACAGGACCAAGGTCAGTTTCAGTAAGTATGATATCACCCATTACCATTGTTCCTTCGGGAGAAGGAGTAAATGCAGCCCAGCTTCCCAAGCCCATTGCTGGTATTATTTTAAAGCCATCAACAGTAACATTAAGATCATTTTGGGGAACAGTAATTTTATACTGACCGTTATTTTCTTTTCCCTTCATGCCTGTAACTTTTTCTATCATCGCTATATCCAGGGGCTTTACATTATTCATTTTCATATTTTGCATTCCCATGTCTTTCTCATGCTGGCCATACGAAAGATTACAACAACAAAAGAGAATAAAGGAAATTTGAATTATCTTTTTCATAATAAGTATTATTTTAAATATCAGAATGTAAATCTACCAACAAAGTTTATTCCACCGAAGTATTTTAAGGTTCAGTAAATTGAACATTTACTTTTTCTCCGGGTGAAAAAATAACAAAACTGTTATAAATATCACCGCTGATATTACTGCTCCAATTAAAAACTCCCGGCTTTTAAAATGTGTACCGGTAAACCCTGCAATAGGATATGCAAATGCCCACCAAAGATGGCTCCATGCAAAGTGTGCGCCGTAAACTTTACCGTGCTCTTCTTTTTTTATTTTCTCTGCAATTAAAATCTGGGATGGCATTTCAGCTAATGTTTGTGCAAATCCTGCTATCAGCCATAAAATAAATAACGGAATAAAATCGACATAATTACCAAAGGCAATAGATACACAAACCAATACTCCACCGATCATTAATGAGGCTATTCTGTTTTTAGATCTATCAAAATTACCTGAAGCAAAAGCTGCAATAGCAGCGCCCACACCAAATGCCGCCATTACATAACCATAGTGCTTATCGGTTAAATGTAGCTGTCCTTTAATATAACCAACTGTATTTACCAATATTTGAGCACCAGCTATTGCAGAAACCAATTCTATCAACAAAGCAAAGCGAATGGCTTTTTCTGTAAATAATAAACGTGTTCCTTTAATTATGTCTGTCCAGGCTTTCGCCTGAACAATGTTACCTGCTTTTTTTCTTTCTGCTAATAATGAAGGAAGGGTTAAAATAATAACGGCTGCAATAATAAATGAGGCAGCATCTACAAAAAATATTTGCCTTTCACCAAGCCATACTGCAATAGCTCCTGCCACGCCGGGACCTAATACAGCAAGCAATTGATTTGTAGCATTGGATAATGCAATGCCTGAGCTGTAATTTTTTTTTATAGTAATAGATTGTGGAATGGCTGCCTGGTAAGCTGGTGTAAAGAATGCATTAAAAATATTCAGGAAAAAAATGAGCACATAAATTTGCCATGCGGCTGTTACAAAAGGTAAACATCCTACAATTGCCATACGTACAAAATGTGTAGTATATAATATCTTCTTACGATCTATTCTGTCTGCAAGAACACCTGCATACGGGCCAAAAATAATAAACGCGGTTACCCGTAAGGTTAATGCAGTTGAAAGAATAGCTGCAGAATTTTCTCTTCCGAATTGAAATGCAAGTAATGCAATACCCACCCATGTAAACGCATCTCCTAAAAGGCTTATGGTTTGAGAAAGATAAAGCCGCAGAAATATTTTATCACGTAATGCAGCTAATGGATTTGTCATAAAAGTTTTAGAAATTAAAATCTACTGCAGGCATCATTTTAAAGTAAAATTATTTTGTGTTGAAAGCCCTGTAAACTTATTTAAAAAAATCTTAACAATTAAAATGATCATAAATGCGTTAATCTTGCACAACTTTTAAACGTTGCGATATTTCCAAAACCATATTTGCCGGTTTGTTGTTTTTATAGTTGCAGTGCAAATACTAAATATGAGTATTGATGCTCCTACGGCTCAAATTCAGGCTGGCAAGGCCCATGCGGATGAATTCAATTACATAGATACTTACGTCGAATATATTGCAGAGGTTATCCTTAA
>JAYVEA010000042.1:0-6177 GCA_043749085.1 Chitinophagales bacterium | reverse complement strand
TATTTAGTTAATCCAAATAAAAAAAGCGACACAGTAAATCCGTATCGCTAATAAAAAATTAATGGCAGCTTACCAGCTTTTTTTAGCTACGCCGTCTTTTACAGCTTGTAAGGCATTTGCCTCACTAAGCATTGTTGTCATTTTGTTTCCTTTACCGTCATCACCCTGGGCCATATACCCTCCACGTGAAGTTTTAGTTATTACTGCATTATGCATTGGGCAATTCTTCTCTTTTGTTTTCATGCAATAAGCTGTTAACATTTTTGACATGTTGTATAGTTTTAAGTTAGTAAATAAGCGTTTAAACTTTGGCTACGTAGCCGCTGTATAGTTCAAATGTAGTTTTTTATACGTAATTACAGCTAAATTTTATTCCACAAAGAGATTTTGAAAATTAGCTATAAAACAATATGAAATTCTGCAGGCATAAAAACCTGAGATATGAAATGTACTAAGTGAAGATATTACACATCAATTTTGGCATACTTTGCATGCGTCTCAATAAACTCTCTTCTTGGAGGAACTTCATCTCCCATAAGCATACTAAAAACACGGTCAGCTTCTGCAGCGCTATCTATTGTAACCTGTTTTAATGTTCGGGTAGCTGGATCCATGGTGGTTTCCCAAAGTTGTTCGGAGTTCATTTCTCCCAAACCTTTATATCGCTGAACATGAACAGTGTCTTCTTTTCCATTGGCATATTTTTCAACAAAGGCTTTCCTGTCGTCGTCATCCCATGCATAAGCCTGCTCTTTACCTTTCTTAATAAGATATAACGGAGGCTGGGCGATGTAAACATACCCCTGCTCTACCAATTCCTTCATATAACGGAAAATGAACGTGAGTATCAAAGTAGCAATGTGACTTCCATCCACATCAGCATCCGTCATAATAATTAATTTATGATAGCGGAGCTTCGTAATGTCTAAGGCTTTAGGATCTTCAGGTGTTCCGATCTTTACGCCCAATGCAGTAAACATATTTCTTATCTCCTCATTATCATATATGCGATGTTCCATTGCTTTTTCCACATTCAATATTTTACCACGCAAAGGAAGAATAGCCTGGTAACTCCTGTCTCTTCCCTGCTTGGCTGTTCCGCCTGCCGAATCTCCCTCAACTAAAAACAGTTCGCAACGGAAAGGGTCTTTATCACTGCAATCTGCAAGCTTGCCCGGCAATCCGCCACCGGTAAGTACACTTTTGCGCTGCACCATTTCCCTTGCCTTCTTTGCAGCTGCTCTTGCCTGTGCGGCTAATATTACTTTTTGAATAATTGTTTTTGCATCCTTTGGATTTTCTTCAAGATAAGCTACCAGTACCCGGCTTAAAGTTGTATCTACAACACCCATCACTTCACTGTTACCCAGTTTGGTTTTTGTCTGCCCTTCAAATTGTGGCTCAGGAACTTTTACTGAAATGATTGCGGAAAGTCCTTCACGAAAATCATCGCCTTCAATTTCCACTTTAGCCTTTTCAAACATTCCTTCTTTTTCACCATAGCTTTTAAACACTCTTGTTATGGAACGGCGAAAGCCAGCTACGTGGGTTCCACCCTCAATAGTATTAATATTATTTACATAACTGAATAAATGCTCCTGGTATCCGGTATTGTAAACCATGGCAACTTCTACCATTACATTACTATTGGTATCATGGCTATCACAATAAATTACTTTTGGTAAAAGCGGATGGCGGTTTGCATTTTTATCCAGCATCTCTACAAACTCAACTATTCCACCTTCACTGTAAAATATTTTTACATAAGTATTTCCGTCTTCATCTTTTTCTCTCAGATCATTTAAAGTGATAGTGATCTTCCTGTTTAAAAAAGATAATTCTCTTAAACGTCCTTCCAGAATTTCCCTGTTATAAACTGAAACTATAAAGATGCTTGTATCGGGCCAAAATTGCACACAGGTACCGTGTGTATCACTATTACCGATTTCACGAACCGCGTATTTAGGAATACCTGTTGCATATTCCTGTTCAAATCTTTTACCATCACGATCTACAACTACATGCAATTTTGAGCTTAATGCATTTACACAGCTAACGCCAACTCCATGTAACCCACCGCTCACTTTATAAGAATCTTTATCAAACTTTCCACCTGCATGCAAAACTGTCATTACCACTTCCAGGGCACTACGATTTTCTTTGGTGTGCATACCTGTAGGTATTCCCCTTCCATCATCCTGAACTGTAATGGAATTATCTTCATTAATTGTAACAGTAATATTTTTGCAATAGCCTGCTAAAGCTTCATCAATGGAATTATCTACCACTTCATAAACAAGATGATGCAAACCTTTATTACCAATATCGCCGATGTACATCGCAGGCCGCTTACGGACGGCCTCCAAACCCTCTAAAACCTGTATGCTGTCAGCACCATAACCATTGATATCAGGGATTAAAATTTCGGGTATTGAGGCTGCTGTTTCTGTGCTCATAATTTGCTGGTAGATCCTTTAAAAAACTAAAAATTGTGAATCATGCAAACTTACAAAAAATAAGAAGAATTACCTAAATCCAAAAGCTTCCATAACGCCCCTTTTTTTTGATGTCTGTATACATGATTTCAGTAATATTTTGCCTTATAAATTCAAATCGGTTTCTTTATTTTTTACTGCTTTAGTTTACATTAGCATGACATAAGCATTACAAATCTCATTGCCAGGTTGATTATCTTTGCATCTAAATTTAATGGAACAACATTCAGACATACTACCATTTACACAATGGCAACCTGTTTTGCAAAGTCAATTATTGCAGGAGAAGGAACAAACAATTCCGGGTTCTGTTCAATACACCATTAAGAGATTTAAGAAGCTACCGCAAACCAATATTGATGATACAGGCATTATGTTGTATCATTTTAAAAAAGATGAGCCAAAAGAAAATCATCTTGAATTAAAATTTTGTATTTCGGGCAATACGTATTGCAGGGCAAAAAATACTGAATGTGATTCCTGTAAATTTCACCAATCAATAAATTGTGAAGAGAGAATTGATACCGTGGACCTGGTAAGTTTTAAATTTACACCCTCCCATCTTTCTCAATTTGTAAAAGGGATAAAGCAAACTACTTTTTCTGATGATATTTTAAATTTTAAACACACCTCTTCATTTGCCAAAGCAATGCCTTTGTGTGGTAAAACAAAAATGGTACTGGAAGCATTGCTTAATCATTCATATACCGACAGTCTTGAAAATATTTACATCAATGCACAAACGCAAATGCTTTTGTTGTATAGTATGGAATGTATGATAGGCAGTGCTGAAGATTCTTTTACCTCTAAGTTTTTAGCCAATGAAGCTGACAGGGAAAAGATTGCAAAGGCCAGAGAAATTTTATTGCTTCATATCAGCGAACCCTTAACCATAAAGGCTTTAAGCCGTAAAGTTGCCATTAATGAATGCTATTTAAAAAAAGGATTTAAAGAAATGTATGGCACTACAATATTTGATTTTTTTCAAAGCCAGCGGATGGAACATGCAAAATATCTATTGTATGAAAAAGCATTAAGCGTTACAGATGTTTCTTCTTTACTTGGTTATTCTTCTATTTCTCATTTTTCTACTGCATTTAAAAAACACACCGGTTTAAAACCATGTGAGTTGTTATTTCATTAATTCCGTTTTTCGTAAACCTCTTTTTCTTTTTTCGTAAAAAACTTACGGTTAGTAAAAGTTTATTTGCTGAAAATACCCATATGAAAAAAATATTTGTATTTGCTTTTTGTATATCGGCTTTATCTACAATAGCTCAGGATCGTTTTTTTGCAAGAACATATACTACTAATGTTTTACCAAAGGGCGCTATAGATTTGGAGTTCTGGCATACATCACGCTTTGGACACCAAAATCAATTTTTTCATGCACAGGATCAGAGAATGGAACTGGAGTTTGGGCTAGGCAAAAATCTTCAGACAGCTTTTTATTTCAATCGCTATCAAAAAAGATTCAGCGAGGGGTTAAATGAAACCACAACATCAAATGAAATTGGATTTAGTAATGAATGGAAATTAAAATTAAGTGATCCAACTGCAAATAAAATCGGGTCAGCTCTGTATTTTGAGGCGGGGATTAAGGGTGGCGATGAAGTAGAACTGGAAACAAAAATAATCCTGGATAAATATGTTGGTAAAAGTTTATTTGCTTTTAATGGTGTAGCAGAATTTGAAAAAGAGTTTGAATGGAAAAACGGAAGTGTAGGAAGTGAGGGATGGAGCACTCCTATTGAATTTGATCTTGCTTATATGTATAACGTAAAGCCTTCTCTGGGACTCGGATTGGAAATAGTAAACAAAAATGATATTGAAAAGAACAAAGGATGGAAGAATTCGATATTTTATGCAGGACCAACATTAAATTTCAGAAATAATAAATGGTTTGCAATTGTTAATTATCTTCCTCAAATAGTAAACGTTCATAAAACAACTTATTCTCCGGGAAATAAAGTTTTAGATAATCATGAAAGGGCTGAGGCAAGAATTTTGCTGGGTATTTCTTTATAAATTATCAAAGATTGAAAAACTATTTTATTTTTTTGTTGTTTGCTATTAGTTCATGCACTTCATCTAAAAAAAATATGGATGCAAATACTGAATTAGCAAAAGCACAAATAAAAGTGCCCGGAATAACACTAGAACAATTATCCTCCGGAAAAAAAATTTATATCCGGGATTGCACCGCATGCCATGCTTTAAAAAATCCAGCTAAATATACTGTTGTACAATGGACGCCAATTTTAAAAAAAATGTTTGTAAAAGCAAAAGTTGCTGATAGCACAGAAAGAAAACTAATTGCAGATTATGTTATAGCAAAATCAAAATAGGAATCTATGTTTTAATCCTTCCTGTATTTTTTATAAAGCTTAATTGCAATCATCATTACAATCGCAAAGGCAAACAAAACTGCAATTCCCCAAACCACGCTTAGCATTTGTTTTACAACAGCCAGCATTACAATTATGATTAAAAAAAGTGTTGCCAGTTCATTCCACATACGCAGTTGTTGTGAAGAATATTTAAACAAACCTTTTGCCTGTTGTTTAAAAATTACATGCAATGAAAGATGATAAAGAAACAATCCAAGTACAAAGCAAAGTTTTACTAAAAGCCATGTTGGTAAACTTCCATATAAATACCAAAGCCATCCGCCAAAAATTAATGTAAGTATTGCCGAAGGCCAGGTAATGATGTACCATAGCCGGTTTTGCATTAAAGCCAATTGTTTAAAAAGAATAGATCTTTCGGGTTCAGATTTAATATTTGCTTCCGCACTATATATAAAAAGACGAACGATATAAAACAACCCGGCAAACCATGTAACGACAAAAATTATATGTAATGCTTTTATGTATAAGTACATTTTGGGAGTTGTGAATTGTAAGTTGTGAGATGAAATTATTTAGATTTACAATAATTTATTAACCTGCTAATTCATTTTTATTTATTCTATTAACTATTCACTACTAACATATTTACTCACTACTCACAACTGACTTCTCACCCACCCATCCCGCAATCGTTTTCACCCATAATGGATTTGTATTTAAACAAGGTAACATTTCATAAGATTCGCCGCCTGCTTCCATGAAAATTTCTTTCCCCCTGATCGCTATTTCTTCTAACGTTTCTAAACAATCACTTACAAATGCCGGACATACTATTAATAATTTTTTTATCCCTTCCGCAGGTAACTCCTGTAAGCGAATATCAGTAAAAGGTGTAAGCCATCCTTTCCCTAATCTTGACTGGAAAGAAATACTGTATTTACTTTTTGGAATGTTTAATCCTTCTGTAACCAGTTTAGTTGTAGTGATCACCTGGTGCCGGTAACAAAATTCATGTGCTGTCGAAGCTACTTCGCAACAATTATCGGTTTGTAAACAATGGCATCCTGTTACATCGCTCTTGCGGATATGCCGACCCGGAACACCATGATAGCTAAATAAAAGATGATCGTATTCTCTTTCTAAATAGGGTTTGATATTTTCTGTAAGTGCATGTAAGTAATTTGGCTCATTATAAAAGGGTTTTATAAAAGTGAGCTTAAAAAAATAGTTGTTCTTTTTATATATCTCCTTCGCATATTCTACTGCAGTTTCATAGCTGCTCATTGCATAATGCGGATATAAGGGCAAAGCGATTACCTCTTCTATACCGG
>JAYVEA010000041.1:0-17956 GCA_043749085.1 Chitinophagales bacterium | reverse complement strand
CCAGAATTGGATTGGTGGCTCATCATTAACAGATGCTGCATTTATACCTCCACATCACACTGATTTACCAGACCTGATGGCAGACCTGGAAAAGTTTTTAAATAATGATGAATTACAAGTACCCCAACTTATTCGCATTGCTCTTGCTCACTACCAGTTTGAAACTATACATCCGTTTTTAGATGGTAATGGAAGATTAGGGAGGCTGCTCATTACCTTGTATTTGGTAAGTAATAAAATTTTAAACAAACCAGCTCTTTATTTATCTGATTTTTTTGAACGGAATAGAAGTCATTACTACGATAACCTGACTGTAGTACGAACGAAGAATAATTTGAAACAATGGCTTACATTTTTTTTGGTGGGTATTACCGAAACGGCGCAAAACTCAATTGAAACTTTTAATGCTATAATTAAACTAAGACATACCGTAGAAGAAAAACAAATTATAGGGTTAGGCAAAAGAGTGCCTTTGGCAAAACAGTTTATTAATTATCTGTACAGCAAACCCATTGTAGATGCTACAGAGGTGGCAAAAGTTTTAGAGGTAAATATATCAACAGCGCATCGCCTGATACAGGATTTTGAAAAACTGAATATCTTGAAAGAGCAAACCGGATACAAACGTAACCGTGTATTTATATTTGAAAACTATTTAAACCTATTCCGATAATATTGTGGCAACCATAAGACAGCTTGTAGAAAATAAAACCACCCTTGACTATGCAGCCCTTTGTACTGCGTTGATACAACAGTTTTCCGTAAACGAAACCGTTAATTTTAATAGTGTATTGCCTGCGGCACAACAAAAAGAACTTTTTGGAGGAGAGGAAAGAAAATTGATAGCTGATCACCCCACATTAAGCAACCAAAAAGATATACGGGCAATAGGATTAAAAAAAGGCAGCATATCACAAATGCTTTTCTTTTTTGTTAGTCTTAATGATCCTGAATTACATAAAAAGCAAATAGAACAAATTACAAAACGTTTCATACGAGGGTCAGAAGCCAACCGTTACATTATATGGTTTTTTGGCAACACAAATAACACAGCATTAAAAGTAGTGTTGAGTGCTAAAGAAGGGAAAAAAATAGTGTTGAAAACGTTACCGTTCGGAATAAACCAACCGTACTATAAAACTTACGATTTTATTCTCAAAGAAGTTAATGAAAAAGTCAATAAGCTATTCGTTGAACCTACTGATCTTTGGAAAGCGCTATGGAATGCGTTTGATATTTCCATTATCAACCGCAACTTCTTTAATGAAATAAAATCTGCTTTTGAAAAACTCATCACCCAACTCAGTAGCAAAAACAATCCTTTCACAACTGATGAAGACCGTGTTCAATTTGCCATACGTTTAATTGGACGCATTATTTTCTGTTGGTTTTTAAAACGCAAAGAAGTATTGAAAGAAGAGGCTATTTCATCCAAAGCAGTAAAAACGCATGAACATACAAATTACTACCATAATTTATTAGAGATACTTTTTTTCGATGTGCTGAACACTCCCGAAAAAGAACGCAAAGGTGGCATTCCTAAAATTATTGCACACTATCCTTTTCTTAACGGAGGTTTGTTTGAAGCTCAGGAAACCGATTACAAAGACAATCTGATGCTGAATATTGATAACAATTGGTTTGAAACTTTCTTTGGCAACACTTTGGAAAAATACAATTTTACGGTGGACGAAAACAGCAGCAGCAATGCTGAAATTGCCATTGACCCTGAAATGCTGGGTAGAATTTTTGAAAACCTTTTGGCTGAACAAAATCCCGAAACAGGTGAGAGTGCAAGGAAAGCAACAGGCTCTTTTTATACTCCCCGTGAAATAGTGGATTACATGGTTGAGCAAAGTGTAACTGAGTTTTTAAAAACATCACTTGAACTAAGTGATAATATGAATGAAGCAATAGAAGATTTTGTTCACACACAAAATTTGCCGGAGCAATTACAAGAATACGAAAAGAAAATCAGCGAATCACTCAGTAAAATAAAAGTGCTTGATCCTGCCTGCGGTTCTGGTGCATTTCCGATTGGCGCATTGCAAAAAATTGTGGCACTTAAACAACAGTTGCATCCTAAAACAAAAAATTATAGATTAAAACTCGATACTATACAAAACTCCATTTATGGCGTTGACATACAACCAATGGCAGTAGAGTTAAGCCGACTGCGCTGTTGGCTTAGTTTGGTAGTGGATGAAGAACCTAATGATATAAAATCATTACCTAACCTGGATTTTAAATTTGTTTGTGCTGACAGTTTAGTTGATGTTCCAGAAAATGAATACGTAAAAAATCAATCTCAAAAAAGTTTACTTGAATTTACAAATGCAACAGAACAATATTTTAACCCTGATTACAAACAAAAAACTGGCTTGAAACTGACAATTAAACGCTGCTTAAATGAAATCACAAATGTTCATGACATCGCAATAAACAGTATCATAACACAATTACGAAAGGAAAGAAATAGTGCATCTGCAAGTCGTTTGAAACAATTAGAAAAATCTTTGCAGGATTATACTAAACAGCAATCAATTTGGCATAGTTACAGGAACATATTTGAAAACAAAAAAGTTGATTTTTTTAATATTCAATATTTTTTCCCATTAGTAAAAAATGGATTCGATATAGTTATCGCCAATCCACCATATATAAATGTTGAAAATCTAAATGAGGATACAAAAACATACTTATTTGAAAATTATAAAACATGTAAAGGCAGAACAGATATATACATTGCTTTCATTGAAGCGTCATTAAAAATCATAAAACCTAACGGTACACTTACTTACATAATACCTTACCCTTATACAAATCAGAATTATGGGTCAGCCTCAAGAAAAATGTTAATAGATGAATATTTTATAAAAGAAATAGTTGATACAAGTGAATATTTTGTATTTGAATCTGCAACAGTAAAAAATATCATTTTAAGAGTAATAAAATCTGATCCAAGTAGTCCAACAATGATTAAAACAGCAATCTCTGAAAAGGATTTTTTGGAAAATACGTTTAAACTATATCAAATCAATCAACAGCTTTTTCTTGATTTGAAGGATTACAGATTTGAAACAAAAAATATTTCTGAAGCATTAAAGTTAAAATCCGAATTATGGAAAAAATCTATCAGATTAGATGAGATATGCTTAATCGCCTATGGAGCAAGATTAAATCACAAAACCGAGAAGATAAGTAAGGATGTTTACATCAATAAAAATTTTGAAAAAGGTGATAAACCTTTTACCGAAGGGAAATATATAGAAAGATATAGTTTTAAACAATTTGGATGGTTAGAATATCGACCTGATGAACATTATAATCCAATGTTTGCGGAATTATTTGAAAATGATAAAATTATTTTTATCAATGTTGTTAAGGACAGACTGCGTTTTGCATTTGATAATCAGAAATATTATAATAGTCACACGGTAATTAATTGCGTAAAATGGAACTTATTACAAAATGCTACGCATATTACAGTTCGTAGAAATATTTCTAATAAAAAAATAAACACTGCTACTAAATTTAATTATTTTTTTCTCTTAGGTATATTGAACTCAAATTTGATAAATTGGTATTTTCTTAATTTTTTATCAGAATCTCTGCACTTTTATCCAGATGATGCAAAGGAACTTCCAATACCAGATGTTACATTAGAAGTTCAAAAACCTATTTATCTTCTTGTAAAATATTTACTTTTCATTAATCAAGTAAACGCTACTTTAAATGAGTATGTGCCGAATGAGCATGTTTTCAAACAATTTGATGAATTGATAGATGCCTGTGTTTATGAATTATATTTTGAAAAAGAAGTGAAAGCTAAAGAAGCAGATGTTCTTAAACTGGTAGCAGAACAATTTAACTCAATTGAAGGTTTGCAAGAACCGGAACAGATAAAAATAATTCAGGATAGCTATCAATTATTAAGAGATAGTAATAATGAAATCAGAAGCAGAATAACAAGACAAAAACTGGTAGATGAAATTCAAATAATCAACGGCAGTGTTCAATGAAGATCACCAATATAGAAATACAAAACTTCAAAGCATTTAAAGATCCGCAACCTTTTGCCATTGAAAGCAAAAACGTTTTAGTGTTCGGAAATAATGGAAGTGGTAAATCAAGTTTCTATTATGCTTTACATGCTTTTATACAAAGCAGCATCAAGCCTGATGAACAACGCAAAAAATATTTCATATATGATGGAGAAGAGAGCTTGCTTAATATTTATGCTCCCGAAGGTTTACTTTCTTATATCCGTATAACTACTGATAATGAAAATATTTATGAATTTACTTCTACTCCCAAAGCCGGCAATGTTAGCAATACAGATGATTTCATAAAGTTGTCAAATAAGTCAAGTGACTTCATGAATTATCGTTTGCTTTCTGCTTTTTCAAATTTCCGCAACTCACAGGATGCTGATTTATTTCCTATTTTTCTTAGTGAATTTTTTCCTTATTGGGAATATGAACAGAAGTTACATACCAGGAACAGTATGATGAAATATTTGCTGAAATAAAAACACTTGAAAAGAAAAGAGTTAAACCACAGTCTGGAGGCAAAGAATACCAACTTAGAAAGAGTTCAAAAGAATACCGGGACTTTGAAAAGAAAATAGAAACGTTTAGCACCAATTTTAAAAACAAAATCTTTTCTTATGTAGAAGGCATCAACGACCTGATGCAAAATTTTTTCCTTAAAGAAGATGGAATCAAATTACTTTTTAGAGAAGAAGATTTTATACCAATAACGTTTGAAGAAGGCATGAAATGGCGTTTACTGCCTCCAAAAGCAATAATGCGCATTGAAAAGAATGGCAGACCCATTCCGAAACCGCATGTATTTTTAAATGAAGCCCGGCTCACAGGTATTGCTCTTGCAACCCGCTTTGCAGTTTTCGCCCAACGCTATAAAGGAGAAACAAAAACTGTAGATGATTTTAAAATATTAGTGCTTGATGATTTGCTATTGAGCTTGGATATGAGCAAGAGAATGGAAGTAGTGAATTATATTTTGAGCAATGAAGATTTTAAAAAGTATCAGCTATTTATTTTAACTCATGACAAAGGTTTTTATTCCATACTTCGTAATAATCTTGCTACAAAAGAAGATGAATGGAAATGCTTTGAGTTTTATGAAAATAATAATTTAATAGATCATAAAAATCCTATTGTTATAGACAGTCTGGATTCACTTAAAAAAGCAGAAAATTTATTAGCAGGTAATCCAGATTCTACTCCTCCAGTGCCACCAAAATATGATGAATGTGCTTTGTATCTTAGAAAGAAAGCAGAAGAACTTATCAGAGTTTTTTTTGATCCAAGTCTTGAAAATATTTCCCGTTTTGAAATTTTGGAAAAGTTATCGAATGTATTAAAGGGAATAGAGAAGGAATTTAATCATAAACAAATAGATATTTTTAACCTACTCGTGGATGCAGATGATGTAACCTCAGATGCTTTCAAATTGCTTAAAGAACATAAGTTTATTGGTGACGGAACATTAAAGGGTGAAGAAATTGGAGCTGTAAATAAATTGCGCAGTCGAATAATTAAATACATTGAAGACTATCGCATAAACAAAGCACTTCATAAAAAAGTTAAAGATGATCTACTCACAGTAGTGAATGAAGTGGATGAACTAAGAGATAGAATTTTAAATCATGGTGCTCATCCAACCTCAGAACCATTATTTGAAAGCGAATTAGTTGCAGGAGTTGATACAATTGAAAAGTTTGAATCAGAATTGAGAATAAAAATTGAATGGTTTAAGAAGTTAGAAAAAGATGTTTTAAAGTTAAAAGAAACAAAAACAACATAACTATGGCAAAAGACATTCAACCGCATTCAAATAAAACTATTCCCTTTGAGGTTTATCGTTATCAATTGATAGTTAATAAAGCTATTCAGCTTACATTGGATAACCAGTTTCAAACACCGGAAGCGATACGGGAAAATAAAAACAAAACCTTTCAGGAAATACTTACTAATACTAACTTTCGGTTTACCTCTAACAAAACAGAAACAACCTCAAAATTGATGTATTCTAAAGGCGACATCAGTATTTTTAAATTGGGTGCGAGGCGTAGTCTTAAAGTAGCGAAAAAGGATTTTACAGAAGATACAATTGATAATTATCCCAACCTGTTAATTGCAATCAATAATCATCCTGATATACAAAAGATCGCCATTCAGGAAAATCCTTCTGCGTTTCAAAAAACCCACGCTATAACCAGGATAATTGAAGAATCAATTGAAAGTAAAATAAAGAAACAAAGCCTCGCTTTTTATCTTGAGCCTCTTTATAACAAACAGGAGTTTTGGAATTTAGTAAACAGGTTTAAAGGTAAGGTGAAGCAAGTGAGCTTTGAGCTTATCTCTCCAAATCTTGCTAACATTTCAAAGAATTTAAAATTAAATCTCAAAGAGATTTATGAAGATACCAATACACACAAAACTACTTTAGAACTAAATAGTGATAAAGACAGCCATCTTGAAATAAATGAACGAAGCAAGTTCATAAACAGCTTGGTAGATTATAGTGCTGATGGAGGAGGTAATATTGCAGTAAAAGTTGCAGGGTACAATAAAAAATTCCACACCGCTCAATCTATAACAGAGTTTTCAGTAGATGAGAGTTTATTAAAAAGCAATAATTGGGATGAGCTAAACGATTTGCTTAAAGAAATATTAATTTAAAACTTACGGAGGTTGTTATACGATAACAAATATCAATACATAAAAGACCTGGGAGAAGGAGGTTTTGGAAAAGTGTTTTTGGCAAAAGAAAAAGTATCAAACCGATACGTCGCCATCAAGCAACTTAAAAATGCTGATAAAGCCGAGCAGGAAAATATTATCCACGAAATTGAAATAGTATCAAAATTTGAGAACCCTAATATAGTTGCTTATTACCATCATTTTTTTCAGGATGATCAATTGTTTTTGGTGATGGAGTTTTGTGCTCTTGGAAGTTTAAGAGATAAAATGAGAGCAGGAGATATTTCAGCAACAACAGTTTTTAATTGGATGCAATCGTTAGCAGAATGTTTACGCATAGTACATAAAAAAGGGATTATCCACCACGATATTAAACCGGATAATATTTTATTTACTGAAAGTGGTACAATTAAGATTTCAGATTTTGGCATTGCAAATACCGGAGGTGGTACAAGAGCATACATGAGCCCGGAGGCATTAGATTGGGATAGCAATGCTAAGACCGACCCGAGAGTAGATATATATGCGTTAGGCGTAACGCTGATGGAAATATTAACTGGCAAAAATCCATTCTTTTTTCAATCCAAAGAACAAATTATTGAATTGCATCAAAAGGCAGATTTCCCAATAAAACAATTACCCAATTGGCAGCAGGAAATTATTTTAAAAGCTATCAACAAAGTCCCTGAATTGCGCTTTCAATATATGGTTGAGCTTGAAGAAGCAATAAAAGCAAAAGCAGTTCCGGTAATATTTAATAAAGATATTTTAAGAGCCGCTGAATTGGTAAAATATACTGAGAGGGCATTAAAAACAAAAAAATGGCGCAGTGCGGTAAAGTATTTGGATTTAGCAAGTAATAGTTATCCTGATAATGTATCAGTGTTACAGGCATATGGTAAGTATTATTTGTTAATGCAAAAAATAGATAAAGCGAAAGAGTTTTTTGAGAAAGCATTACGCTTAAACCCACGTTTGGATCTTCAAAAAGATTTGGGTTGGATTAATCTTGAAAAACAGAATTATCCAATTGCAATTTCTTTATTATCAGATCATCTGCACCGTCACCCATCGGATTTAGAAGCATACAATTTATTACTGCAATGCTATTATGAAACAAACCGTTACGAAGCAGGGATAGAATTGGCAAAAAATATTCTTACAGTTCACAACGATAATCCATGTTTTGCTAATAATTATTACATCTGCTGTGCTATGCACAATATTGGACAAACAATCTTTCCTGATACTGTATTAAAAGCAAAAACTAACGATTTCATTGATTATAATTTTTCAGTCATTCTTGAATCTGAACCAACGCATAGTGGTTTAAAAAAACCAACTTTAAAATCCAAGTTGTTGTTTATGGATTATCGTTTTCTAAAAATGACAGATAATGCACTCCATTTTATAGAAAGTAACGAGCCTGATGGTAAAGTGGGTAGTACTCAAAAAAGCATTATCAAATTCGGCAGGCAAGATTATGAAGTAAATGATGTTCAGGTTAGCGGTGGTTCCGCAATAAGCAGGAGACATTCATTAATAGTCAATTGCAAAGATGATGTTTGGTTATATGATTTAGATAGCACAGGAACATATTTAAATGGAGAAAGAATAAAAAATAAAGCTCCCATGATAGGTTTAAACAAAATAAAAATTGGCAAAGTTGAATATACTATCACTACAGACAAAAGCAAGTTATTATAATGCCAAGAGTTTTTGCAATAGGCGATATACATGGTTGTTGCAAAACATTCAAAAAATTATTGCTTGAAAAATTAGTTATCAAAAAATCAGATAAAATTTATTGCATAGGAGATTATGTTGACAGGGGTCATGATAGCAAAGGAGTTATTGATTTTATTATTGAACTTAGGGAAAAAGGTTATAACATTCACACATTAAGAGGCAACCATGAACAGATGATGCTGGATTCAATAATAGATCAGAAAAAATTAGATCACTGGTTAAAAAACGGCGGTGGAGAAACATTGAAAAGTTTCGATGTTTCCTCAGTTAAGGAATTACAACATAAGTACCTGGCATTTTTAAAGCGAACTAAGTTTTTTATAGCAACCAATAAATATATTTTTGTCCATGCCGGATTAGATTTTAATATAGAAAATCCATTTGCAGACAAAGAAGCAATGCTTTGGATAAGAGATGAAAATTTTGATAAATCAAAAATCAATAATAGGATATTAATTCACGGGCATACTCCAATTCCCTTTGATACTTTATATAAACACTTTAACCCTAACAAAATAAATATTGATGGAGGTTGTGTTTATAATCATAAATCTGGTTTTGGAAATTTAATTGCCTTAGAATTACCTGATATGCAGTTGATACAAATAAGGAATATTGATTAAAAAAAATCTAAACTAATTCCATCCAACCGCACAGACCCACCCTGCAAGGTAATAAGGTCTCACTACGGCTTTGTCGGCAAGCAGATGCGCCAAACCATTGCAGCATTGCCAATAAATCTATTTATAAACTTTTAAGGAATTGGCAAAGCTGACAATGCCCTACGGGTGCTTCGCTGCGCTACGCAGTTTGTCACACTCCTTGCTGCTCCTACAGCCTTCGTTTGGGCAGCTACTTGTGTACTTCATGCCACTTCATTCATTTCGTCCTCCGTTACGTTTCATTATACCACGTTTGCAGCTAAGAATTTGCTTCAAGGCATGGCACACTTGCCACTGCACAAAACAACACACAAGTGATGCACATTCCTTTTCGCAAAGCCAACGCTACAATACTCACTGGGTTCCATTTCACTACACTACGTCCTACATTCATTTCAGTCGCATTCAGTCCACCCGCTGCCTATAATTTGGCGTGCCTTGCTGCCTGCTGCGGCTGCGGGTTTGTTATGGTTTTTTTGACCAGCAACACAAAGGCTTAATAGAAACAAAAACACATACCAAACCCTTGCGTATAACGTAGCTACCCACCGCCCTTTCAGGGCTTATGTGGTTACCACCTTAGCAGGCGCACGCAGCCAATTCCAGTCGTACCTCCTTCCATTGTCTTTGTTGGCGGCACGCCACCTTTGCTACAGTGTGGACAAGTGTGCCACACAGCGACCGCTTCTTTTTAGCCGCAGGCGCTATTACCTTTTTGCTATGCACTTAGCTTATTCACATTTAGTGCAAAAAATAAAATAACAAAGGGGAAAGGAATGATAACTTTATTTGGATAATTTTTTTTAAAAATTCATTAAATATATTTTTATGGCAAAGTCATCAAAATCATCAAGCAAGATTACTGTAAATCGTAGTGCAAAATCCGGTCAGTTTGTAACCGCAAAAAAAGCAAAGGCAAATCCAAGCACTACAGAAACTGAACATTATAAAAGAGCGAAAAAGAAATAATTATTTCATATTCACTGCATCAGCAAAGATAGCCCGTTCATTAGCACAAGCCCTTTGGGTTTCCAAAAGACTACGGCATAAACACAAAGCCATCTCACAGCCCCATCATTTATTCCGTTTCCTTTTGGAAATGCTAATTCACTTGCACAGTTGGTTGCCTAAGCAGTTCAAATAAAGTTTTATGTTCATTTAAAATTGCGAAAAAATGTTACAAAACAAATGCGTTAGCTGATGAATTATTTTGCTAATGTTTTTTTTTATTAAGCAAAAATAGTTTCGGCAGGCTGATCACAATGCCTGGATTAAAAACAAAAAGACTACGGCATAAACACGAACCATTTCACAGCCCTATCATTTATTCCGTTTCCTTTTGGTTTTTAACCTGCCTTCACTGGAGAGATGCTTATAAAAATTTACAATATGCAAAAGCAACTTCGCATCATCACCAGTCGGCATTTATCAGTTTGCCCATTTAGCAGTTCTTTATTTCCTGTTCCATCCGTTCCGCAGGTAGCTTTCAGCAAGCATTTTCGTCGCCATCGTATTTATTACCGTCCTATTATTGGCTGTTCGGTTTATCAACTTTCTTCGGGTTGGTTTATCTGGTGTTTTCCATCAGGTCGCCGTCAGCTTTGTGCATTGCCCTTTTAGGGGCTTTGCATAAATAAAAAAGCCCTCCCAGGAATGAGAAGGCTTAACTAAGAAAGATATTCAAAACTTACACCACTTCGATAATTGCAAGTGCATTGTATGCACCGTTATTGAGTGAATATTGTACAGAATTTACTTCCTGAAAAAATTCTATTTGTAGCAAATATAATTTTGTTCCAGTACCGGTTGGTACTGCCGCAGGCGTTAACGTTACTGTTGTTGAAGTGCCATCAATAGGCAGATTTTGCGTGTTGGTATATTCTACATTACTTGTACCTAAATCAAAATCAACAATTGCAAACGCACCTTTTAAACTCATATGAGTAGATCCGGAAGGAGCAGCAATTTCATTAGCAGGCACAAGGTTCGCAATGCTGATTACACCTGTACTTGTATCTACTGAATAAGGCTTGTAAAGAATAGCTCCTAAAATTGCTTTATCATTAAAATTGAAACCTTTTAAAATTGCTTTGCCTTCGACAGTTGCTATGCCGACATCAACTGATCTTTCACCTCTTACACTTGTAGTATCAAGATTTTTAATCTGTGACATAGTTTGAGTAAGTCGTGAAGTAATACGATTATCAGATGCAGAACTTACCATGTTACGTAACGCATCTCTTAACAATTTTCCTGCTGTTGCAGAAATTCCGAACTCAGAGCCATTCTCCCTGGTACGTGCAAACGCAGGATCATTTGCAATACGATCACCACTTACACCGCTTTTTGTTTTTACAAGATGTCCATCTTGTGTTTTATAGAAGGTCATATCCTGTAATGTCCCTTCTATTTTTAAAATGCCTTTTAACTTTGCCATTGCTTAATTTTTATTTTGGTTTCTAATAAAATATTTCTTTAACCATAAAATTATTTAGTATAAAAACCTTTACCAAACTACAGCTTCCGTTCTTTCCACTTCCTGCCGATATTTCCATCACTTACCATTTATTCCAAATAAATATTGTAGTAAATTTGTTCATGGGTTCTTTATGTTTAATGTATGGCTCAAGTATAGATAATGTATCAAATCAATATTCAAAATGGAAAGAGTATGTATTTATCCTAAAGACGTTCAAATAGTAACAGGTAAAAGTGAACGTTGGGGAAGAGATATTATTAAGAAAATAAAAACTAAGTTCAGTAAACAGGATCATCAACTTGTAACTATTGATGAGTTCTGTGCTTACATGGGTTTAGACAATGTTGTTGTAAAACAATTACTCAGGGCTTAGTTATTTGAAACCTACTTTCTTTTTAAAAAAAGAAAGTAGGGCAAAGAAAAACTTCCTGTGTGTTGGTTCGATACCTGTGAGGGAATATAAATACAGTAGCTACGCTACTTTCATTGTTCGCAGTAATCCACAAGGTTGTATTATCTGTACAGGTATAACGCTCTTTAACTCATAGATTTTCTTAAAACTTTTCATTAATTGGTTTGAAAACTGTATCGTTGGGGTCACTTTTATATAAAAAAGCCTTGATAGTATTAGCTTTCAAGGCTTTATAGTTTAGGGTGGGCAATACAGGAGACATCTGATATCTTTAAAATCAATTAAATTAAGTTTTATATCCTATAATAGTGTATTAGTATAATTAACAAACATCATGTTTTCATTATTTAAGAATAAAGAAAAAGTAAAAACTTGTTTAGGTGTTATAGTTAAAGATAGAATGGCACAAGAAGATTTAGATTCATGTGTGGATTTTTTTAATCAAGTTTATAAAAATAAGGTTTTTACTAGCGAGGGAGATAGATTTAATAAGCCGCAAACTAGAGTTTGACATAACACAGTATTATTATTTTACTGATTATGAAAAATGGCTCTCTATTGGACATAGTATAGGGGTTTCAATATTGGAACGTTTTAAGGGTAGCAAATTAATATCGGGAGAAGAAATAGAAGATCAGATAAAGAAAATAGACTCTGAGATATTTTACGATAGGGTTGCAATTGAAAAACTATCTCAAAAGTATGGTTTCAGTGTATATGATAGATGCATATTTGAATCATATGCCATTCATACTTGCATTTCAGAAGAAAGCAACATTAATATCGAAGTAATATTTTCAAGGATAGATAAAAAGTAAGTAACATAAACTATGAATGACATAGAAAAACTAGAATTATACTTCGATGATTTACTTATCCAAACTCAAAAATGGAAATTAACGCATGAGCAACTTGAAAGGGGGCTTAGGCATGAAAACTTTGAGCAGGTTAAAGAATGGAAAATGAAGTATGGATACAAATTTAATATCTACGGAAATGACCATCTAATCAATGGCGAAAAACACTTTCATTTTGAAAATAAAGAAGAAAATGTTTCATGCAAAATTGACTTTTTGGGTAATATATTAGAGGAGAAAGGACGCAAATCGCTTTCTTCAAATATCCTAAAAGAACTAAGGTATTTCTTGTATAAGCCAAACATAAAAGATTTTATAAATGAATTGTGGGACAAGAAAAATAAATAATTTTTAGTCATTATTATTATTTTTTTGAGAAACTGCGACAAGATTTATTCAAGTAAATTATAAATTTTACATTTTTGGCAATAGAGTATAATATGTTTTTCTTTTTCATACCAATTAAAATTAAATTTTTCTTCTTCCTTTAATTGTTCAAATTCAATAATAAAAGAATTTATTCTACACGGTTCGCATTCTTTTAATCTTTCTTGTAATGCATCTATACAACTCATAATGATGTTCCCTCCTTTTCAAGATCATTCCAGCCTTCTTTATTTTCCTTCTCAATAGGATGATAAATTTTCATAACAACATTCTTGAGAGGAATAATATTTAGGGTAACTTGGTCACATTAAAGCAGCTTTTTATAAGCTGCTTTTTATTATTATTTTTTTAAATTATTTTCCATCTGCATAGTATTTTAAAAGTTTTTCAGTGTGATTTAAATTTCAAACTTTAACATTTGAAAAAAATAATTCCATCTTTTTGTTCGCCTTTTGAACCTTTTTATTTTTTTCTCACCAATTTTTTTATTCCTTAATTGCTTTTTTTATTTTCTTTTTTGAAATGTTTTTTAGAAAAAGCCTGAGACAATTTTATTTTACAATAATCTTTTTGAAAAATATTTCCTTCAATCTTCAGGTTGTATTTTATTTATATAACTACATAATTTTTCAAGTCGCCTTCCTTTATTTGAATAATTTTTTTTAAACTCATTTTTAAAAAGAGAATGAATTTATATTTTTTTAAATTTTATGTTTCTCTATCAGGCAGGCTGGTATTGAGATAAGGGGGTATAAACAAAAAGCCCCGAAAAATCGGGGCTTATATCATTGCTTAGTTAAAAGCTAATTTACTTCTTCTTAGAAGCTCCTTTAGACTTAGAAGCTCCTTTAGATTTAGAAGCTGCTTTAGATTTAGATCCACCTTTTGATTTGGATCCACCTTTACTTTTTGAAGTTGCCATGTTTTTTAGAATTTAATTGTTAGTAAATATTTACTAAAAATAAAAACATTTTTCAAACTTCCAAAACTTATTTAAAAAAATTTTATGTAAATCCATCAAGCCGATTTCAGAAATGTAAATTTCTGTTGATGCTTTGCTGAAATTAAAGTGCAGTAAAATGAAAAATTATTATGCTGATGCTTCTACAGCATTTACAGAGATGTAAGTTTTATCTCCTTTGGTTTTTCTGAATTCAACAACTCCATCAGCAGTTGCAAAAATTGTCCAGTCTCTTCCTACACCAACATTTTTACCGGGATGAAATGTTGTACCTCTTTGACGAACTATTATGTTACCGGCAATTGCAGATTGACCACCAAATATTTTTACACCTAATCTTTTGCTGTGTGAATCACGACCATTTTTTACGGAGCCTTCGCCTTTTTTGTGAGCCATATCTTTTTAATTAAAAAATTTATAATTTAAAATTGAGAGTTTACTTACAATCAATTCAACTAAATAATATCTGTTACTTTTATTTGAGTGTAATGAGTGCGATGGCCATGTTTTTTTCTAAATCCTTTTCTTCTTTTCATTTTAAAAGCGATCACCTTATCACCTTTTACAGTGTCTTCAACTATTTCTGCCTTTACGGTAGCTTTCGCATCTCCGCCTATCGTAACTTTTCCTTCATTTTCTAACATTAATATATCAGAAAATTCAACCTTATCGCCGTTTTTACCCGTAAGGTGCGGTACAAATAAACTTTGTCCTGCCTGAACTTTAAATTGCTGACCGGCTATTTTTATAACTGCAAACATAACTACCCAAATTTAGGAGTGCAAAGGTAAGGGAAATCACTTAAAATTTACTAATTACAGACAAAGTATTTTACTAACCATTAGCTTATTTTGTGGCTTAAAGCAGGATTTTGAAATATTTAGTAAAAATAATTACGATAAGCTATAGTATATATGCATTTGTTTGCTTTTTACTGATAATGATTCTGTTTATTCCTTTAGTGATTATTGCATCCTTTTTCGGTAAGGTAAAGGGGGGTAATATAATATATGATGCCTGCAGAAAATGGGCAGATATATGGCTCTTTTTAATAGGAGTGTTTCAAAGGAATATATATGAGGTACCTCACGATACCTCACGCCAGTATATTTTTGTAAGCAATCATATTTCTTACCTGGATATACCTGTAATAATGAAAGCTATCCGAAGGCAACATTTTCGAATTTTAGGTAAGGCTGAGTTAGGTAACATTCCTGTGTTTGGGTTTATATTTAAACAGGCAGCAGTTTCTGTCGATAGAAAAGACCCGGAAAACAGAGCTAAGAGCGTCCTGGTATTAAAATCTATTATTAAAAGAAATATCTCTGTTTTTATTTGCCCTGAAGGAACTTTTAACGAAACACACAAACCGTTGAAAGATTTTTATGATGGCGCTTTTAAAATTGCAATCGAAACCCAAACTCCAATTAAGCCTATATTATTTTTAGATACTTACGATAGATTGAATTATAAAAGCGTTTTTTCTCTTTCACCCGGAAGATCACGTGCTGTATTTTTAGAAGAGACAGATACTGCGGGACTTTCACCAACCGATGTTTCTTTACTTAAAGAAAAAGTTTATAAACAAATGGAAGATGCTTTGATAAGGTATAATGCCAGTTGGATCAAGCCCTCTAAATCTCTCTAAGGGAAATTTTTGAAAGTATCTTTGTATTGATGAGTGATACAAAAAACAGTGAATCTCTTTTTACTTTTTCAGAACCTGGTAAAGAACTATCCACTACCTGGGCGGAAGTTATTTTGCCTTTAGCAATTCCCAAAACATATACATACACTATTCCCCAACACTTACAAATTAAAAGCAAGCCGGGCTGCCGTGCTGAAGTTGTGTTTGGAAAAAATAAAAAATATGCGGGAATAATAAAATCAATTTCAGGTATAAAACCTGTGTATGAAACGAAGGAAATATTAAATATAATTGATGATGAACCAATAATTTATCCCCAGCAATTACAGTTATGGAACTGGATAAGCGAATATTACATGTGCAGCGAAGGTGAAGTAATGGCTGCAGCTCTTCCAACACATCTTAAATTAAGCAGCGAGGTAATTATTGTTTTTAATGAAGAGTATGGAGAAGATTTTTCTGATCTTGATAACGAGGAATATCTTGTTGCCGAGGCATTATTAATAAAGAAAGAATTACGATTGCCCGAGGTGCAACAGATACTTGATGTCAACCATGTTTATCCTTTAATAAAAAAACTTATAGAGAAAAATGTTTGCTATGTATGGGAGGCATTCAATGAAAAATATAAGCAGAAGAAAGAGAACTATGTTATTCTTAATTCCGAACTTAATAACGAAGAAAAGCTAAGCGAGCTTTTAAACAATTGGGGAAAGGCGCCTAAACAACTGGAATTATTATTAAGCTATTTACATCTTTCAAAAACTGAAGGGGAAGTAACACAAACCGCTTTATTAAAAAAGTCCGGTGCTTCGGCAGCACAATTAAAAGGATTAACAGAAAAAAATATTTTACTTATAGCAAAAAGAAGTGTGGATAGGGTTGAGAATTTACCACAAAAAGTTTTCATTGATTTTGAACTAAGTGAAGCACAAAAAATTGCATTAGATGAGATTGATGCAGTATTTTCTGAAAAGAATGTTTGCCTGTTGCATGGGATTACTAGCAGCGGAAAAACTCAATTATATATAAGGCAAATTGAAGAACAGATAAAGCGGGGCAAACAGGTTTTATACCTGTTGCCGGAGATAACGTTAACTGCACAAATTATTCGCAGGCTGCAAAAAAATTTTGGAGGCAATGTTGGTATATACCATTCAAAATTCAATAATAATGAAAGAGTAGAGCTATGGAATAAGATTAAAAATGGCGAAATAAAAATTGTACTTGGTGCAAGAAGCGCTTTGTTCCTTCCTTTTAAAGATATTGGTTTGATTATAGTTGATGAAGAACACGACAGCTCCTACAAACAACAGGATCCTGCACCACGCTATAATGCCAGGGATGCTGCTATTTTTTATGCTTCTCTCTTTAACGCAAGGGTTTTGCTGGGAAGTGCAACACCTTCTGTGGAGAGTTATTATAATGTTGAAAAAAATAAATATGGTTTAGTGGAATTAAATGAAAGATTTGGTGGCATTCAACTTCCGGAGATCGAGATAATAAATACAAGACAGGTGGCCGCAGGTAAAAAAGGTAAAGTCATATTATCCCCTCAATTAAAAGCGGCTATTGAAGACGCTGTAACAAATAATAAGCAGGTAATTTTATTTCAGAACAGGAGAGGATATTCTCCTTTTTTAATTTGTTCAACATGTGGATTTATTCCTCATTGTGAAAATTGTGATGTCACCCTTACACTACATAAGTTCTCTAATAAGTTGCATTGTCATTATTGCGGTAATAGCTATCCTAAACTTACAACGTGCCCTGCATGCGGTACTGTAAATTGGATGGAGAAAAATTTTGGAACAGAAAAGCTGGAAGAAGAATTAGAAAATGATTTTCCTTATTATAAGATCGCAAGAATGGATATAGATTCAATGCGGGGAAAAACCGCCCATGATACTTTAATAAAATTGTTTGAACAGCATAGAGTTGATATTTTAGCAGGAACACAAATGGTTGTAAAAGGCCTCGACTTTGAGAACGTAAGCCTGGTAGGAGTCTTAGATGCCGATGGACTTTTAAGTTTTGCAGATTTTCGGGTTAACGAAAGAGCTTTTCAAT
>JAYVEA010000040.1:0-18061 GCA_043749085.1 Chitinophagales bacterium | reverse complement strand
TTACTACATAGTAAATCATATACATCTTAATTTAGCAGTATATTTAATTCGAGAGATCTCTCATGCCTGATACTACTTTGAAAAATAAAACTGAAGAGGAAGTCCAGTTATTTGAAGCGCTTTTTCAAAATGCTTCTCTCGGTATATTAGTAATTAATAAGGAGGGTAAAATTAAACTCGCTAATAATTTTCTTATATCACTTTTTGGCTATTCAAATGTTTCGGAAATTATTGGAAAAGAAGTAGAAGTTCTTATACCTGAACGTTTTCATAAGCATCATGTTCCAGACCGGCAGAGGTATATTAAAAAACCTGAACGCAGGCCCATGGGATTAGGCATGGATTTATTCGGAACAAAAAAGAATGGAGAAGAGTTTCCAGTAGAAATAAGCCTGAGCAGCTTTACCAATGTGTCAGAAGTATTTGGTATAGCGTTTATAAGTGATATTACAAGAAGGAAAGAAATAGAAGCGGATGTATTTCGCCAGCAAAAAGAGTTAGCTGCAACAAATGCAACCATTGAAAAATTAAACCAGGAGTTGGAAGATAAAGTAAATGTTAGGACTGAACAGTTACAGGCAACCATGAAGGAATTAGAAAACTCAAAAGATGAACTTACAAAAGCACTAAGTGTAGAAAAAGAATTAGGTGATTTAAAAGGACGATTTGTATCTATGGCTTCTCATGAATTCAGAACACCCTTAAGTACAATTCTTTCATCTGCTTCCCTGCTTTCAAAATATTCCCTTACAGATGAACAGGAAAAAAGAGATAAACACATTCAAAGAATAAAATCTTCAGTCAATAATCTTACTAATATTTTAAATGAATTTTTATCTATTGGAAAAATTGAAGATGGAAAAATTATTGCAAACAACACACACTTTAATCTTAAAGAATTACTTACTGTTTTATGCAATGAGTTGAACGGTATTTTAAAACCAAAGCAGCACTTATTACATACCCATGAAGGTGATGAAGAGGTGTTGCTGGATCCTTCATTATTAAAAAATATTTTGATCAATCTATTATCAAATGCAATTAAATTTTCTGCAGAAAGCACATTAATAACACTGTTCAGCCATGTAAAAAAAGATAGAATTGAAATTAGTTTACAGGATGTAGGGATAGGAATATCAGAGGAAGATCAAAAACATTTATTTGAAAGATTTTTCCGCGGAGCTAATGTAACTAATATACAAGGCACAGGTTTGGGGCTGCATATCGTTGGGAAATATATTGAATTAATGGACGGGAATATTTCAGTAAAAAGCGAATTGGAAAAAGGAACTGAAATTATTGTAACTTTTCAGGTATGAGATCAATATTATTAATTGAAGACAATGATGAACTCAGAGAGAATACCGCTGAGATACTTGAATTAGCAACTTATAAAGTTACATCCGCAGCAAATGGGAAAATAGGGATACAGGCAGCATTGCAACAAAAACCTGATCTTATAATTTGTGATGTTATGATGCCCGAGCTTGATGGGTATGGTGTTTTACATATGATTAATAAAAATCCGGAACTATCCGGCATCCCTTTTATTTTTCTTACAGCAAAATCTGAAAGGTCTGATTTTAGGAAAGGAATGGAAATGGGAGCCGATGATTATATTACAAAACCTTTTACTGATATTGAATTATTAAATGCCATTGAAAGCAGGTTTAAAAAAAGTGACCTGGCTAAAAATAATTATTCAGCTGATGAAGAGGGAATAATTAATTTAGTACAGGATGTAAAAGGCATTACTGCTTTGCATAATCTTACAAACAGCGGTAATTTAAACATGTATGAAAAAAACCAGGTGATTTACCGGGAAGGTAACTATCCAAATAAATTATTTTTCATAAAAAAAGGGAAAGTGAAAACTTTTAAATCAAATGATAATGGTAAAGAATTAACTATTGGGTTATTAAATGAAGGAGATTTTTTGGGCTATACAGCACTTATTGAAATTTCGCCATATAAAGAATCAGCTGAGGCAATTGAAGATTGTGAATTATGTATCATATCAAAGGAAGATTTTGATTTGTTAATAAACAATAACATAGAAGTAGCTAAAAAATTTATTAAGCTACTGGCAAAAAATGTTTCGGAAAAAGAGCATCAATTACTAAGCATGGCTTATAACTCATTGAGAAAAAGAGTAGCTGATGCTTTATTAATCTTACAGGAAAAATACAAAAAGGATGCACAGGATAAATTTAGTATCCATATATCAAGAGAGGATCTTGCCAATATTGCCGGCACTGCAACTGAGTCTTTAATAAGAACTCTGGGTGATTTTAAAAATGAAAAGTTAATAGAAATAAAGAATGGCAATATCATTATTGAAAATGAAAAAAGATTAGCATCGATGGTAAACTAATCTTTTGTTATACTCTTATCAAAATCTGTTTTCAGGGTTAAGAAATTTCTTTCAAAATATTTTATTTCATTTTTAAATTTTTCATATCTCCTCAAAATTTTTGATGATGTTTTTTCATCTTTTAGCCCGCTGATTAATTGCAGCTCAATATTAATATCATTTTCCATGTCTTTAATATGCTCATCTTTCATAATAAACTCATTCTGAAAATATTCAGCTTTTAAAATAAAATCCTTACCAACTTTTCCATCAAGCACTTCGCTTAATTTTAGCATAAGAAATGTATTTTCGTTTTTTAGTGAACTCAAAAGTATCTCCCACCGTTTATATTCGGCTTCTAAATGATATTCATTTTGTGTAAGTGTGTTCATTTTTAAATCAATTCTTAATCAGTGCTGCATCTATGCAGCTTTTACATCTACTAAAATTATTTTTGCCAAAGTCTCCCCTTTATTTGTTTTAATTGTATTTATATGAACAGCAATATATAATACCAAAACCAGTAAGGCTACAAGCGTTAAATAAGCTGCGATAAATACATAATTATGTGATGAAACAGGTTTGTAATTTGGTTGAGAATTAAAAGGTGTTTTAAAGGGTGCAGTATTTTTTGCAACATTTATGCTTTCATCCTTAATATATTCTACAATATTTTTTATATCTGCTTCTTTCAAATCGGGATGATCAGGCATCTGTATCTTATTAAATTTTTCAAATAATGCCGTTGCATCTTTATTACCATTTTTTATTACTGTTTGTGATGACTGCACAAAATGAATTATCCAATCAACACTCCTGCGTTTATCTACATCAGTTAAATCCGGGCCGGTAAAAACACTCCCGATTTTATGGCAGGCAGCGCATCTTGTTTTAAAAATACTTTTACCCTGTTCCGTTATATCTGTTGCAAGCAAAGAATTATTTATGGATAGGATTATAATTGCCTGCAGGAAAAAAAATCTAATTTTCATGCTGTAACTTTTTAATATCATTTATTAATTGTTCTACCTCTTTATTATTTGTCCCATCATAATATCCGCGAATATTATGTTTTAGATCTACCAGTACAACCCTATCGCTGTGTATAAAATCCTGTGGACCTCCATCTCCATCAGTTGCTGTAAGTAAGAATTGTTTTCTGGCAACCTTATAAATAATTTTTTTATTGCCCGTTAAAAAATCCCAGTGCTGTTGCGGCAGTTCCATTGCATCTGCATAGTTCAATAATTTATTGGCAGAATCATGTTCGGGATCTACCGTAAAAGAAAGAAGATGTACTACTGGTGAATTTTTAAATTCAATAGCTACTTTATTCAGGCTTTTAGTCATTTTAGGACAGATAGATGGGCATGTTGTAAAGAAGAAATCAACCACTAAAATCTTATTATCCCAGTCAACAAACTTTTTAACTTCATTCTTTTGATTAAAGAAATGATACTCTTCATTATTAAAATTGTTGATGGAAGTTATTACCGGTAATGAACTATAATTTTTTTCCAGAAATTTAACGGCAGTAAAAGCTATCAGTGGAACAACCACTATAATTGTTACCAACAACTTCCAGGATGAGAAAATTTTATTTATCATTTGTTTAATGTATTTGTTGTATCAGGCATTGGGTTATCAACTTTATAGGGAAGCGCTTTAGGTGTATTGTTATTATTTATTCCCCATAAGGCAGGTACATAAGCCAGTAAAAGCACAACCACCATTATTACAAGCCAGGGTTTAAATTTATCAAATATGGGAACTCGTTTTTCGATGTGATATGTTTCACTTTCAGGTAGATCAAGTAATGAAATTTCGGTTTTTTTGCGAATCAGCGTACCAAAGAAAACGACGAAATAAAGCATGCCTGCAACAAACATAATTATACCCCCAGCTAATGCCAGCATGGTTGTAGGAACCCAATCTGGACGAAACAAAGGACTCTGCGGGTTAAGGTATGAAAGCCCGAGATTTGTTCTTCTTGGCTCGCCAATTAAACCTCCCCACATCATACCACTTGAAAAAATAAGTACACCAATCATCCATAAATAAGGTATTACTACATTTATCTTTGGCCAGAATATTTTCTTTCCTTTTAATTGAGAAATAAGAAAAGTGCTCATCCCAATAATTGCAAGAAATACAGGGCCAGCCACAGTCATGTGGAAATGACCTGGTAAAAAAGCGGTATTATGTATTACATTATTTAATTGATAAGATGCATTAGGAATACCTGTGAGTCCACCAAATATAAATAAGATTAATCCGCAAATCATGTAAGCAAACAGATAGCGGTTTGGATCTAAAAAAGGTAATTTTTTTATCCATCCAAATAAGCCTGTGGAACCTCTTTGCACACCGGCATATTCTAATGAAGCGGCTAAATTAAATGCCGTCATAAAACTGGGAATAGCAATACCAAAAGTTAATAGCCCCTGAAACATCTTTACCCCTCTGGTAATCCCCGGGTCTGCAAATTGATGATGAACGCCAACAGGAATTGATAAAACAAGAAAGGAAAAAAAAGCTATACGACCAGCCAGATCAGAATATAATTTTCCTCCAGCCAACTTGGGCAACATGGTATAAAACATTATGTATGCCGGCAGCAGCCAGAAATAAACAAGAGCATGACCAAAGAACCAAAACAATGTTCTTGATAAAGTAACATCTATTGTTTTAGTCCATCCCATACTCCACGGAATCAGTAATACTAAAACTTCGTAGGCGACAGCCAAAGTACAAACAAACCAAATTGTAAAATTTACCAAAGTTCCGATAACAGCTAAAGGGGTTTTTACTTCAGCATGTTCTTTTTTCCATTTCCTGTACATTTTTGCCCAATTAAAAAAGGGCAACCATGAACCAACTATTAATAATGCAGCACCCAGGTAAAAAAGCGGATGAGCTTTTAAGGGAGGATAGAAAGTATATAATACCGATGCCCTGCCTGATAACATAGCCCATGCCGCCATTAAGGTTCCAATAATCATTAGCCACATTGATATCCGGGCAATGAGAATATTAGGTTCCCTTTTAAAATAATGGGTTATTGTTGCATGGCCAAATGCAACTGCAAAAAATGTTGTAAGAACCACTGCATTAATAACGCCGTGTAAGGTTAATCCCTGGTAATAATCAAGTTTTAATGCACCGGCCTGATGCAAAAATCCTGCCCTGTAAATAGTTTGCATCAACCCATGATAAATACCAATGGTTAATAATGAAACCGGTACAAAAAGTTCGATGATAATTACTCGTTTTAATGATCTGCTGATTTCCATACTAAAATTTATTTGCTTTCTGGATAGTTAACAATTACTTCTCCCTGCATAAACTGATGTCCAACTCCGCAATATTCATGACATACAATTTTATATACACCAGGTTGGTCAAATTTTACAGTGGATTTTCCCACACCACCAAACACTGCCATCAGATTCACGTTTTTTGGAGCAATATTAAATCCATGCACAACATCCAGTGAAGTGAGAAAAAAATCCACTGTGCTTCCCACAGGGATATATATTTTTCCAGGTTCAAAAGCCCACATTTTTGCAACCATAAAAACCTGGTATGTGCTATCATCTATTTTTTCTACCCTTCCTTTCTGATAGGTTTTATTGAAGGGAATACATTCTGTTATATTCCTGCCCTTGTTATCAAGAGAATATACAAGCGAAAAAATAAACAGCATCATAACAAGTATGGAACTTATAAGAATCCATTTTTCATATTTATCAAACATGGGTAATAATTATTTTAACTTCTGCTAATCATTATATAATAAATACCAAACCAAATAACAAGACATAACAGTACCAATAAAACAAAAAATGCAATTGCACCTTTTGGAATAAACTTTTCATCAGTACTTAAAGTATTATTCAAATTTTCTAAAATCATATTTATAGCTTTAATAACAAAAATATTGCAGGTGAATAAAAAATAAAATGAGAAACATGTGGCAGCGATATGATTTATATCATATTAAATTTTTCAGAAATTATTGTAAAGCAATATTTTCAAGAGACAATGCATTTATCTTTTGCTTTAGATCATTTAGTCTTTGCTTAAAATAGTGTTCTTCAAAGCTTCTTTCAATGTCGTACGGGGAATTAGAAATTCTTTCTCCATCCGGAGATGATTTAACATGGTGATTTACTTCATCAAGCAGGTGTTTGGCTACTATTTTTAAATTGGTTACATCTTTCATAAATGTGAGTTTATTTGTACCGATGGGTGCTCCACATTCAGTCATGTTATTTAATAAATTATATATTTCCGTTAGCGATTGAGAAGAATTAAAAAGATTTCCTTTTAATAAAGACATACAGGAACCGCTGCATTTTGATTTACACATAATGCAAAGCTGAAAAAATGCAGACACCTTTACAATGTTTGTCGTCAGTTTATAAACTGATATTTATCATGTTTAAACTAAACTGTTTTAATAACTACTGAAAAAAATATTGACAAAAACATTTAGCAACAAAATTTCAATAATTAAATAGCACTGCTGTACATTTTGGCTTTACGGGCTGTTAAAAGATGTATATCAAATGCCCTGCAGATATTTCTTAAAAAGCTATGTCCTGTTTTTGTTACTTTCACCAGGTTTCCTTCCCATTTAATTAATCCGTCGTTTTGGAGGTTTTTTAGTTCAGGGAAGGTGTAGGTCAGTAATGTATCAGCATCTTCAGTATCAAGCCATGTACTCCCTTTACACATTATTTCAAGAATGTGCTTACGAAATAACTGGTCTTCTTTATTTAAAAAATATCCTTTTTTTACAGGCAATTCTTCCAACCCAATATGCATATAATAGTCATGCAATGCTTTTTGATTTTGTGCAAAAGCATTACCTACATCACTTATAGCGGAAACGCCTAAACCAATTATCATTGACGTATGATGCGTTACATAACCCATAAAGTTTCTATGCAATTTTCCATTTTTATATGCGGTGTACAGATCATCACTTTCTAAAGAAAAGTGATCCATACCAATGTCGTGATACCCATTTTCAAGAAATAATTTTTTACCGGTACTATATAATTTCAATTTTAATTCTGCATCAGGAAGATCATCTTCATTTAAATGCCTTTGTCCCTTGCTGCTCCAGGGTACATGAGCATAACTATAAAAGGCTACTCTGTCTGGTAATAATGAAATTGATTGTTCAATAGTGGCGGCGATAGACGTTTCTGTTTGCAATGGCAAACCATATATCAAATCAAAGTTTACAGAAGCGAATCCAACTTTCCGAGCCATTTCTGTGGCTATTTTTACATTCTCAAAAGGTTGAATCCTGTTTATCATTCTTTGCACATCTGCATTGTTATCCTGTACGCCAAAACTTATTCTCCTAAATCCAAGTTTATACAATTCTTCAAGTTGCTCCCTTGATGTGTAATTCGGATGTGCTTCAATGCTAAGTTCATGTTGAGGATGAACATTACACTTAGAGGTAATCCCATTCAAAAGCTTTTTTAAATTTTGGGCTGAAAAGAAAGTGGGTGTACCTCCTCCTAAATGAATTTCTCTTATAAGAGGTGGTTCATTCATTAATTCCAGGTACATTTTCCATTCTTTAAGAACAGCATCAACATATCTGGTTTCTACACTATGATTGGTAGTTATTTTTTTATTACAGCCACAATATGTGCAAAGCGATTCACAAAATGGTAAATGAATATATAAGCTGATGCCTTCTTTATTTTGTCGCCTGAATTGTTCCTGAAAATTAACTTCCCAATCAGCAACATTGATTTCATCTTTCCAAAATGGAACGGTAGGATAACTTGTATACCGCGGCGCAGGAACATTATATTTTTTAAGCAAGAGAAAATTCATAAATATTATTTTCAGATAACTGTAAAGCTGTAATTATTAAAAAAGATAAACTATGATATTTATTAGTCTTAGTACTGATCTTTATCATATTAAATATTCCTGCCGGTTATAGCTTTGTATTCTTAAAATTGGCAACTATGGATGATGCTATAACTTACTTTTTGCAAAATCAAAGTGTAGTTACCATTTGTTGTGCAGATGAATATGGCAATCCTTATTGTTTTCCCTGTTTCTATGCATTCCACGCTAAACAGGGGCTATTATATTTTAAAACTTCTTCATCATCATATCATTCCCTGCTACTTGCTAAAAAACCTGAAGTAGCGGGTAGTATTCTTCCTGATAAATTAAATATACTGGCACTTAAGGGTGTACAATTTGAAGGTATTGTTCTATCACCAGATGATCTTTTATTGCAAAATTCATCAAAATACTATTATCAAAAATACCCTTTAGCCCTTATTATTCCCGGCGAAGTTTATGCCGTGCAGGTTAATGATATTAAGATGACTGATGGTGCAAAAGGATTTGGGAAAAAAATTACCTGGAAAAGAACGCAAGTAGTTTAAACTCTAATTGATCATTATTAAAATATATTGATGCCCTTTATTGATCTGAATGCAAAAAAGTCAGAATCATACTTACCACCTTCTACTGATATTGTTATTATTGGAGCAGGTACTGCAGGAATTCTATTGGCAGTAAGCTTAACATTAAAAGGGAAAAGTGTATTGCTTGTGGAATCAGGAAGTTTTATTGAAGATGAAGAAAAGCAAAAACTTAATTCAATAGAACAAACCGGAAAAATTGTAAGAAATGCAGTGTGGGGCAGGAAAAGAGTTATTGGGGGAACTACAGTGTCCTGGGGAGGACAATCATTGCCGTTTACCCCAATAGATTTTGAGGAAAGAGATTGGGTGGAAAATAGTGGCTGGCCAATTTCATTTTCAGACATTGAACCTTACTACAGGCAAGCTGATGAGTTTATGGGAATTGATACAATGAATTACAGCACTGATATGTTCCCTAAAATTAAATTGAATAATCCTGGAATTGATCCCCGGATATTTGATTTTCATGTTGCTAAGTGGACAAACAACAAAAACTTTTATTTACAACATAAAAAAATTCTTAAAGAAAGAATTTCTGTACTTTATAATGCACAGCTAATAAAGATCAATAAAAATTATCAGAACATAATAAATAATATAGAGGTATCAAATTTTAAAAAGAACTCATTTACTTTTCCTGTGAAAACATTAATAATTACTGCAGGAACTATAGAAACGGTTAGAATATTACTAAATAATAATTTGGGTAATCATACGGGCTTATTAGGTAAATATTTTATGGAGCATCCATGTATAGAATTGGGAACAATAAATACAAATAAGGTTTATCAGCTTCAGAAAACTTTTAATACCCATGTTTGGGATGGACGAAAATATTCTTTGCGCTTAAGCGTTAGCAAAAAATTTCAACAACAAAATCAATTGTTGAACTGTTCAGCAAGTATTATGTTCTGCCCACCGAAAGACTCATTCGATATCTATGCAGAATTAAAATTGTTTACAAAAGATCTTAATTTAAAAAGGTTAATTAAGATATCAGCCTCATTAAAAAGTATTTTAAAAAGCACCTATGCGTATTTAATTAACAGGTTTTATTATAAATCAAAAGCAGTTGCAAAGCTAACTCTTATGATTGAACAGGAACCCACTGAGGATAGCTACATTAGGCTTAGTTCAAATAAAGATCAGTTTAAAATTGCGGAAGCATTAATACATTGGACCATTACAAAAAAGACCTGGCATACAGTAATATTTACTGCAAATGCCCTTAAAAAACAAATTGAAGATTTGAATTTCGGAAAAGTTGAATTATATAATTATGTTGATGCAAATACGCCGGCTTGGGAAAATTATTTATCTGATGTTTGTCATAATATGGGAGGATGCAGGATGAGTACGCTGCCTGAAGAAGGGGTTGTTGACAAAAATTTACAGGTTTGGGGAATACCTAATTTATTTATCTGCAGCCAGGCTGTTTTCCCAACCGGTTCACATTCAAATCCTGTTCTTACTATGTTAGCCCTTGGACTACGATTAGCTGATCATCTTACGTTGATAAAAGAAGAAATAATACACAAAGAGAAACTTATATCTGTTTCCAATTAAGATTTCCGGAACAACCATTTACTGCACAGGAAATATTTCAATTTAAGCACTACATCAGGAGTTTGCTGCTCAATATGAAATCTATTTTGCATAATTAGATAGCAGCTAATTATTACGCAACACCCAATTTTTTAATTTTTACAATTTGCAATGCCAGGTAAATAATAGTTCCCCAAACGCCTATTACAATTGAATAAGCCATAAAAAGCAGCCACAGCGGGGTTTTGAATCGAGTTGACCATAATGTTCTCTGATTAAAAAAACTTTGATCTGGTTTTAATGTTACTCCCCATGGAACTGTTTTTTCAACAAGAAGATTTCCAAACTGATCGTTGTCTTCTACTTTTGCAGCGAGTATAAAATTTCCTTTAATATCGCCAGGTAAACTATCTCTTTTAAATTCCACACTTACAATTCCTGTTGAATCCGTTGTATAGGTTTCTTTATCGCCTGCAGAAAGAATACTGCCGTTACGTTCCACTCCAACTTTCATTTCAACATCTTTTGCAGGGACCCACTCATTGTTTGCAAGCATCATAACTTTTACATTAACTGATTTTGCTCCATCAGTTTTGATTATATGAAATCATGATACCATACAATAAATCGCGGAGGAATAATACCTGGCAAAAAAGATTTCTGTATGATGATAATAACCGTAATATATTTTAATTTGAAAATAAAGCTCCGTAATAATTAGCCAGAGACGCAGGAGTTAATTGTAGCGTTGCTGCTTTTTTTTTGAGTTGCCTTAACCTGTTCTTAAAAGAAAATTCACATAGAGATTCCAGGTTATAAACGGATCCGCTATTGCGCCTGCCGGTTGATCTTTCAAACTGATCATTTACTTCTTCAAGTAATTGCCTGGCTTCCATTTTTAATTCATCTATTTCGCTCATTGCTTAATGTTTTTAGTAATGTGTTTTCATAAAAAATAGCCCGCACTATTTGTATTTATCCTTTATTATTTATGTGCAATAAATACCGGCACTTTGTGATCTCTGATAATCTCTGCAACAAAACTTTTTTTAAATATTTGTGAAAACGCTGATCTGCCAAATGAACCGCTTATCAATATCGGGGATTTCTCATTTTTAATCCAGGTGCTGAAATATTTTCCCGGATTTATATCGAGCTTATAAAAAGTAATATTTTTATAATGCTGAGAAGCTAATTCTACTATATTATCTTTAGAAGGGAAGTTTTTCTCATCTTTATCCTGCGCATACACTAACAATGTTTTATTTACAGCCAGCTCAGGAAATAAATAAGCAAATTGTTTTAATGCATATACGGCTTCCTGGCTTCCGTCATATGCAAGTATGTTGTTAACCGGAAATTTATAATGCTCCGGAAGAACTAAAACCGGGCATTCTGAAACTTGCAGCAGATTCCGCAAATAATCATAATGATCTACTTCAATAAGGCGTTTATAAAATAATTCGCCACTAATTATTAAAACATCTGCAAATCGCGATTCCTTTTTTAGTTCCGGTAAAGCAAAATCAATAAAGTTTTTATGTATGCGATAGGCAATCTTATTCTTTTGGCATAAATGTTCAAAATGTTCTATGTTATTCTCTACAAACTCAGTATCCTCATCATCAACTAAAGGAACATAAGCACCGGCGAATGCTGACATCTGGGAATAATTTGAAGCGTTAGAATATGCTGCCTGAGGAACAAAAATCCCTGTTACCAATACCGGCTGTATATCATTTAACCTGCGTACAAATTCAAAAGCGCCTTCAGAAAAATTTGATCCATCGAATGCAAGAAGAATCTTTTTCATAAAAATTATTTTAAAAGTTAATGATAATAGAGAATGAAATTTTATTGAAGGTATCTTCTAAAAAATCGGTGTGCAATGACGATGGTCAGTTTATTAACTGATATAAACACGAAACAATAAAAACTTTTTATTTAATGCTTCAAAATATGCAATATTGAAAACGATGAAAGCTATAAAGCAAGTAATTATAAAGAAGTGTCCGAGTAATAATGTTCGCCTTCAACCTTCATCAGTTAGTTTAATGATTAGATTGAGAAATGGTTTTCTCCAGCTGCTTTTTATCATCTTTATATTTGGATGGGCACTTCAACAAAATATTGTCACATTCAAACACTTCGCCTTTCATCTTACCCTTTAAAACTATCCTTTCACTTTGCTCAAGTTCAGCAGGTTTGGTATTTTTATAAACAACTTTTGTGGAGCCACCCAAACTATCAGTTGCATAAAAAGATAAATAGTTAGGATCCTTTATCGCATCATATTGTATAGGTTGATTTTTATCTAGCCTTGCAATAAGATGAACATATTTACCAGGTTTATTTTTAGCTGATTGAATGGTTTCGTAAGTTGAAAAATCAACAGAATACATCAGCATTCCGCCAATGGCTACTGCTATAACGACTAATAAAATTATATGCGATGATTTCATTGTTGATTTTTCTGCGGCAAATTAGTTTTAAATGTGTTTATCTGTTATACTTTCGATCTTTATACCTTTTTCGGCACAAGCCTGGGCTAAGGTCCGTTTTCCTTTTCAGCAATAAATTAAAATGAGGGTCTTTTTAAAATTATACTATTGCCGGATTTTGTTTTATCGGTTTATTTTCTATCAAAATTTCTTTTCGTATTGTATTGCCTTGGGAAAGAGAATATTGTTTTCTAAATGCACGTGTTTGTGCAGGTCTTCTTCAAATTCTTTTAGCTCTGCCAGTGTTACTTTAAAAGTTGTGCATGCATCCGGTGGAGGTGTGTAATTATTGGTAAGCATTCTTATCTGGTACAAAATATCCCCTGCTTCTTCATGGTCTGCTTCCATTGCATTAATTGGCAATTGAATGTAGCCTTCTGAAATTTCAGAGGATCTCCCAGCTCTGAATAAATTTTCTGCTTCTTTAATTCTAGGAAATAAAGCCGCCTCTTCTTTTTCCATGTGCAGGCTCATTTCTCTCATTATAATTACAAACAGATCGTACACTTTCCTCATGTAGGGAAAATTATCACCATGTTTTGTTGCCACCTTATGAAGGTGAGAAAATATTGTTGGCATAGATTGCTTTACATAAAAATGATGATGAATTAAAATGTAACCTATCAGTTGCTCTGCATTCATTTCTGTAAATGGCATCTGTTGTATGGCTTCTGTTTTGCTAAGAGATTTAAGTTCTTCTGTAATGCTTTCGATCTTTATACCTTTTTCGGCACAAGCCTCGGCTAAGGTTCGTTTTCCTTTGCAACAAAAATCAAGATTATATTTTTCTAATACAGGTACAACCTGATGGTTGCCACTAACCATTGAAGCGAGCGTTTGTTCTGAAATATTTGTCATAAAGTAATTTTTACAAAGATGACAAACCCATTAACTACAAAATATGATTTAAATCAGTATCAAATATGACACAAAACCATATTTTGATTTTTGTCAAGGGGTAACACCACATACATAATGCTAAAGGGATGGAATCGCCTAAAGAAGGGGCAACATTGTTGACGACAATCATTATCCTGTCTGATTTCGGTCATATAAAAAATGGGATTAGTTATTCAACTTTAGATTCTAAAACTAAAATGAAAAAGATAATTAAACCGTATAGGCTTTTGTACCTCACAACTTTTATAGCAGCAGGGCGTGCTTACATCTTAATGTTATGGAATATATAACTTCTAAAGCGTGTAAAGAAAGCGATAATAATGACTATCGAAAATGTTGAATACTGGAAAGTGAAAAGCTCAAATAAATCAGCAATCATGAAATCAGTTAGAGATATAGACTTGTCTCCAAAACCTGGAAAAAAATATTGGGCGAATTGCCATCGTGAATGGCGTGAAGAATTTATTTACTTTTTATTGGTTGACAGGTTTCATGATAATAATAAACGTGATACTGTAGAATTTTCTTCAAGTCATCATGGCTTTGGTGATGAAGAACAGTTGGGCAAACAATGTGGGGGCACTTTACGTGGCATACTTAGTCATATTGATTATATAAAAAATCTTGGTTGTACCGCTATATGGCTTAGCCCGGTTTTTAAAAACAATCCTGAGTCTTATCATGGGTATGCCATTGAAAATTATTTAGAAGTTGATGAACGATTTGGTACTAAAGCAGATCTGGAAGATTTGGTAGAGAGGGCGCATCGTTATGATATGCGGGTATTACTTGATATTGTTTTGCATCATGCCGGTGATAATTGGAACTATCCGGAAGGTGAACCATATTATTATAATGAAGGCAATGAATTCACTTTTGGAAATTGGCGTTATAAGGATGAGCCTGTTCCGATTGAATTAAGAAACGCTGCCCTTTATGGCCGCAAGGGACAGATAAAAAACTTTGATGATTATCCTGAAACAAGGGAAGGAGATTTTTATAGTTTAAAGGCATATAAAAATGATGAATCAAAAGAAGCTATTTATGTACAAAAGATACTAACGGCCATACACTGTTACTGGATAAAGGAATTAGATATTGATGGTTTTCGGCTTGATGCAGTAAAACACATGGGAACATTATCCATCAGCAGGTTTTGTTCCTATGTACGGGAATATGCGTATTCCCTTGGTAAGAAAAACTTTTTTTTATTTGGAGAATTAGTAGGGTCTGATGCTATGTGCAGTAACTATTTGGGGCCAAAAACATTAGCTATTTATAATGACCAAAACATTTATTATGGACTAAATTCTGTATTGGATTTTCAATTACATTTTTTATTGGAAGGTGTTATAAAAGGAAAAGATTCGCCTGGAAAATTAATTGAGAGATATGCAGAGTTGCAGAAAAATGCATTACAGCGGGGAGAGTATGGAGAATTCCTGGTAACATTCCTTGACAACCACGACCAGATCGGAGAAGTAATTAAACACCGCTTCGGATATGACGCAGAACCTGCGCAAATTATTGCAGGTGTTGCCTTTCTGCTGTGTGCTTTAGGAACACCTTGTATTTATTACGGTACTGAACAAGGCCTGGATGGTTGCGGTAATGGAGATAAGTACATCCGTGAATGCCTTTTTAATCCCAATGATAAAAATACCAATTTGCTTAATCAGCGATCTGAAATATACAGAGCCATTGCCTCTATTGCTCAATTTAGAAAAGAAAGTAATGTGCTAAGGTTTGGAAGAATGTTTATGCGGGAAATTTCTAAAGACGGCAAGCATTTTCATCTGCCGGAATGCAATAAGTGTACCCTTGCCTTTTCAAGAATATTATATAATCAGGAAGTAGTTTTTATTTTCAACTCCTCTACCAGTGATGCGAAAGAAGAATATATTTTAATTGATTGTCAGTTAAACCGGGCGAAAAAATGGTTGACATGCGTTTATGGCACAAAAAGCAATGTTGAAATAATGGTTTCAGAAAATCCTGCTAATCCGGTATGTTTTATCAAACTGCATTTAAGGCCAATGGAGCTTGTTATTCTTAAAAATTACTAAAACAAAAATAACACATTGATCCAAAAATTTTTTATACTAAGCATAAAAATAGACATCGGGAAAAAGAATAAAAATATATGATTGCAACAATAACGATAAATCCGGCTATTGATAAAAGCACAGTTGTTGAGAAATTAATACCTGAGAAAAAACTTCGCTCTTCAAACATAACAATAGAAGCAGGTGGCGGTGGAATTAATGTAAGTAAAGCAATTCAAAAATTAGGCGGTGAAAGCATTGCTATATTTCCATCTGGCGGATTGAACGGGAGGTGTCTTAATCAAATTCTCGAAACGCAAGGGATTACTTTCAAAAGTATTCCGGTTATTAATGAAACAAGAGAAAATTTTACTGTTACTGAATCCTCTGCAAATGCACAATACCGTTTTGTAATGCCCGGCAGCATTTTAAGTAATGATGAAATAGAAGCATGTATTACTGCTATTACTTCTCTAAATCCTTCTCCAACAATTATTGTTGCAAGTGGCAGCTTGCCTCCGGGAGTACCCGGCAATTTTTTTGCCCAGCTTGCTGTGGTTTCAAAACAAATTGGAGCAAAATATATTGTTGATACATCCGGAAATCCATTGAAGTTGGCTGCAATGGAAGGTGTGTATTTGCTTAAACCGAATTTATCTGAATTGTGCAGTCTCGTCGAAAAAGATTATCTGCAAGTAGATGAAGTGGATGCTGCTGCACAGGAAGTAATTCAAAAAGGGCATTGCGAAGTAATGGTAGTTTCAATGGGACCTGCGGGAGCATTATTAGTAACAGCTAAGGAACATGAAAGAATACCTGCACCTGTTGTTAAAAAATTAAGCACCGTGGGTGCAGGCGATAGTATGGTGGGTGGTATGGCATGGATGCTTGAACAAGGAGCCACTCTCAAAGAAGTAGTGCGGTTTGGTGTGGCTTGTGGTTCGGCTGCTACTATGAATTCAGGTACACAATTGTTCAAAATAGAAAATGTCTTGGAGTTATATGAATGGATAAATCAGCACAGCAAAAAGGAACTAATTGTTAGTGAATTATTTAATAGTTGATTACATCTTCACACATAAAGTGTTTAGCCTAAAATTAAAATAAAATGAGAAATAAATTTTTAATGGCCTTTACTCTTATACTGCTCGCTTTGGCTTCTTGTGATACAGGCAAGGAGAAAGCAAAAAATAGTGATGATAATGTAGGGACTGGTACCAAAATTCAAAGTGGGAAAACCGATATTTATAAACTTTTAAAAAGCAAGGTATGCATGATTAACAATAAGTTTATGCATGTAAACCAGATTCCAGTTCCAGTAAATAATAAAACATATTATGGGTGCTTCGAGGGATGTGTTTTACAACTTAAAAATTATACTGCCACAAGATATGCATCAGACCCTCTCACCGCAGAAGTGGTAGATAAAGCTGTCGCAGTTATTATCGTGAAGCCTGGGGTTAAAGATGAAGTGCTGTTTTCAAATCGGAAAATAATGTAAAAAAATATATCTAAAAATAAAATTAAAAACTGTTATGAATCATAGAAGAATAAACATTTTCGAAAAGCTTTCGCACTTTGCAACAATATTTTCAGGCACAACGAAAGCCTTTATTACTGCGTGTTTGGTTATTTTAATCTGGCTGCTCACAGGACCTCTCTTTCATTTTTCAGATACCTGGCAGCTTGTAATTAATACAGGTACAACCATTATTACTTTTCTAATGGTATTTCTTATTCAGCGTATGCAGAACAAGGATTCTCATGCAATCCATCTTAAATTAAACGAATTGATTGCTTCCCTTCAGGGACCCAGCAACAGGTTAATTGATGTTGAAGATTTAACCGAAGATGAACTTGAAATATTAAGTAGCTATTTCCGAAAATTAAGTGTAATGGCCAAAAAAGAGACGGATTTATCTCAATCTCATTCAATTGAAGAAGCGGAAGAATTGCACATCTTAAAATATAAAGATTAAGCATTTGTTTTGATCAACTTTAAAAAATAAAATATGGAACCACTCATAAAGTATTTTGATGAAATAACACTAGGTGATTTGCCAAAAGTGGGAGGCAAAAATGCTTCTCTTGGTGAAATGTTTCAAAACCTTTCGGGCAAAGGAATTGCAGTTCCGGATGGCTTTGCACTTACTGCTAATGCCTATTGGTTATTTATAGACTACAACAATTTCAGAGATAAACTAAACGAAATTCTTGGTGCTCTGGATACTTCAAATTTTT
>JAYVEA010000039.1:0-6297 GCA_043749085.1 Chitinophagales bacterium | reverse complement strand
AATAATGGTATCCCAGCTAACCCTAATTGTAATTTTTTCTTCAGGCTCACACCAACCCCATAATTTAACTTCGGTCTGTTGCTGTAATACCATGTGATCCCCAATTATTGCAGGCAATCTTATTTTAGAAAACGATTGAAGGTTGATTACGTTTAAAAGAAGAATTAATAAAAAAATATTCTTTTTCATATAGAGTTATATCATGTTATCAATAATATTCAACAGCAATAATAATTTAATTTATAATTTAGCCATCGTTATATATTGATATGCAATCAATTTATACACCAAAATATATAATGACAGTTGAATTCATTAATTAAATAAAAAATAAAATGGCATACACTCCTTCAACCAAAAGATATGATAAGATGATCTACAACCGCTGTGGAAAAAGTGGTTTAAAGTTGCCGGCTATTTCTCTTGGCTTATGGCAAAACTTTGGCTCTGTAGATGATTTTAAAAATGGCCAGGAAATGATACGTCATGCATTTAACAGGGGCATTACGCATTTTGATCTTGCAAATAATTATGGCCCTGAGCCAGGTACTGCTGAAGAAAACTTTGGTAAAATATTAAAAAAAGATTTTACCGGCAACCTAAGAGATGAATTAATAATTTCTACAAAAGCAGGTTATCTAATGTGGCCCGGGCCTTATGGCGAATGGGGATCAAGAAAATATTTATTATCAAGCCTGGATCAGAGCCTTAAAAGAATGCAGCTTGATTATGTTGATATTTTTTATTCTCATCGTCCTGACCCTGATACACCCATTGAAGAAACTATGATAGCACTTGATACTGCTGTAAGAAGTGGCAGGGCATTGTATGTTGGTATCTCAAACTATGATGCAGAGCAAACAAAAGCTGCAGTAAAAATTTTAAAAGAGTTAGGAACACCCTGCCTTATTCATCAGCCAAAATATTCAATGTTTGTAAGGTGGGTTGAGGATGGTTTATTAAATGTATTGGAAGAAGAGGGAATAGGCTGTATTCCATTTTCACCATTGGCACAGGGAATGCTTACCAATAAATATTTAAAAGGAATTCCCAAAAGATCAAGGGCTTCGAAAGATGTATCATTAAAACCTACTGACCTTACAAAAGAAAGATTACAACAGATCACATCATTGAATGAATTAGCAAAGAACCGGGATCAGTCACTTGCACAAATGGCAATAGCATGGCTGATGAAAGACAAAAGAATTACTTCTGTATTAGTTGGTGCCAGTTCGGTAAAGCAATTAGATGATAATATTGACACACTAAATAATACATCATTCACTAACGATGAACTGACTTCAATTGAAAAAATATTGAAGAATTAATTACCTACTTATAACAACAACTTTATCCGGCTACGCCTAATGATGAAAAATACATAAAGATGGCAAGGATGATAACAAGCACTCCTACAGAAAGGATAACATCCCATTTATTCCAGCTGGCTCTACTTGCTGCCCTGTCTTCTGCAACAGTTGTGGCAAAGGTTAATCCTCTTATATGCTCTTCATCCGGTTTAGGTGTAAGCAGGCTTACAACAACCATTACTACAATTGAGAACAGAAATAAATAAATACAGAAGTAGAGAAAATTAATGGTAGCAAAATCGTGAAGAGCGCCGGTTAAACTCGTTTGAAATAATTCCAGCGTAAGTTTTATCACGCCAATTATAAAACCGATCACCATAGCAGTTAATGCCCCTGTTCCATTAAGCCGTTTAAAAAATACACCCAATAAAAATACTGCCGCAATTGGCGGTGCTAAATAGGATTGAACGCTTTGCAGGTATTGATATAATGTTCCTGATATTCTGCTCATCAGTGGTATCCATGCCATGCCAAGCAATACTACAGCACCGGTTGCAATCCGTCCTACCCTGACTAATTTTTTCCCTGGTGTTTTTGGATACATCTTTTGATAAATATCCATGGTAAACAATGTTGAACATGCATTATAAACAGAAGCCAATGAACTCATCAAAGCCGCCAGCAGTCCGCCTGCCAGCAAACCTCTTAATCCTAAAGGCATGATCTCTTTTACTAAAGTTGGAAAAGCGGCGTTGTTATCTGTCAAGGTTAATTTTCCCTGGTGAACTAATGCAACTGCTATCAACCCGGGAATAAGAAAAATAAAGAAGGGAAGCAATTTTAAATAAGCGGCGAAGATCGTTCCTCTTCTTGCTTCACGTTCATTTTTTCCTGCAAGACAACGTTGCACAATATGCTGGTCGGTACACCAATACCAAATGCCAACAATAGGTGAAGCGAATAATATTCCTAACCATGGAAATTCCGGATCACTTAATGGACGGAACATATTTAATTTTTCTTTCGGAACAGAATGTATCATCGCCTGCCAGCCACCAACTTTATCCAATCCAATAAATAATAAAACAGCAGAACCTAACAATAAAATAATTGCCTGTATCGCTTCTGTGTACATTACTGTATGTAAGCCACCGAGGATAGTATAGATACCTGTTACTACTACAAGAATAATTGCGCCAGTCCAAAAGTCAACTCCCAGGAATGAATTAAATACCAGTGCTCCTGCAAAAATTGTTACGGATGCCTTGGCAATAACATAACTTAATAATTGTATGATGGATAATAATCTTCTTGTCTTTGCATTAAAACGTCTTTCCAAAAATTCAGGCATTGTATATACCATACTTCGCATATAGAATGGAACGAATACCCAGCCGAGAATAAGAACGATATAAGAATGTAATTCATAATGCCCCATTACCAAACCTGAAGTAGCGCCGGTTCCCGCAAGACCTACGATATGCTCTGAGCCTACATTTGAGGCAAGTATGGAGGCGCCTATCACCCACCAGCCAAGGTTACGATTGGCTAAAAAATAATCAGACGGCGAGTCTTTACTTTTGCGAATTGACCAAACAGAAACACCTGCTATAATTAACAGGTATAGAATTACAAACAGAATATCAATCGTCCCAAGATGCATAGTTTTGATTTTAGTTTTTAATAATTATGTAGCCAGCTTTAGAATTCTATTCAGCTTCATTGGCAAGTTTATCCTGAGTTTATCGAAAGGTACTCTTGTACTTCATTACTCTATTCAGCACATTTGCCCCAAAGACACAAAGACAGGAAGATGCACAAAGCCTTTGTGTCACTTTGTGGCTTAGAGCCTTTGTGGCAGAACCTTTTAAATAAAACGGTTAATAATATTTTCCATGTATTCCTGTCTACCACTTCTCACTTCAGGTTCACCATGATCAATTGCATAATTCCTGAGATCTTCCAGCGATAATTGTCCATCTTCAAATTGTTTTCCCCTACCGGAATCAAAAGAAGCATATCGTTCCTCTCTAACTTTTTTATAATCTGATCTTTGTAAAATATTGTCAGCAACAATTAAAGCTCTTGCAAATGCATCCATGCCACCTACATGCGAATAAAAAAGATCAGCAGGATCTGTAGAGTTGCGCCGGATCTTTGCATCGAAATTTATTCCGCCGCCTTTAAGGCCTCCGGTTTCCAAAACAACTAACATTGCCTCTGTTAATTCATAAACATTATTGGGGAACTGATCCGTATCCCATCCATTTTGATAATCGCCGCGGTTAGCATCCATACTTCCCAGCAAACCTGCATCAGCCGCAACCTGCAACTCATGCTGAAACGTATGCCCGGCAAGCGTTGCATGGTTTACTTCTAAATTCAATTTAAAGTCATTCATAAGATCGTACTCTCTTAAAAAACCCAACACTGTTGCAGCATCATAATCATATTGATGTTTGGTTGGCTCACATGGCTTGGGTTCAATAAAAAAGTTTCCTTTAAAACCATTTGCTCTTGCATAATCTTTTGCTGTATGAAGAAATTTTGCCAAATGCTCCTGCTCTCTTTTCATGTTTGTATTTAGCAGGCTCATATAACCTTCACGTCCTCCCCAGAAAACATAATTCTCACCACCCAGTTCAATTGTTGCATCCAGCGCTGCTCTTACCTGTGCGGCTGCATGTGCCAGCACATGAAAATCAGGATTGGTGGCAGCACCATTCATATATCTTTTATTAGAAAATAAATTCGCAGTGCCCCATAATAATTTTACACCACTATCTTTTTGTTTTTGTTTTGCGTATGCTGTGATTGCTTGCAATCTTTTTTCATTGTCCTTTACATCATTTGTATAATCCACTACATCCACATCATGAAAACAATAATATGGTAAATTCATTTTTGTAATGAACTCGAATGCTGCATCCATTTTATCTTTCGCTCTTTCAATAGGATCCGGTTTTTTATCCCATGGGAAAATATGTGTGGGCTCTCCGAACGGATCAGCGCCACTGCCTACAAACGAATGCCAGTAAGCACATGCAAACCGTAAATGTTCTTTCAGCGTTTTACTTGCTACTGTTTTATTTTCATCGTACCAGCGAAAGGCAAGCGGATTATCGCTTTCAACGCCTTCAAATTTTATTTGCTGAATTCCTTTAAAAAATTCTTTTTCTCCAGTAATTACTTTCATGTTATTTAATATTTATGCTAATAATAATTTTTTATTTTCTACACCTTTTTTTATTCTTTCATTAAGTAACTCTTTCCACTTATCATACAGCTCATCATATAAATTTTTGTTACCGGGTTCAACGAGGCTAATAGGTTTTCTGCTAATAAATGGATTTACAACATCAAATATACCGGCTCCTATACCTGCTCCAACTGCAGCACCAAAACTTCCATCACCTTCATAAAACTCAACCGTTACGTTTGTAGCATTTACAAAAGATTGTGTAAATACATCGCTTAAAAAAAGATTGCTCTTTCCTGCCCTTATAATATTCGGATCAATCCCATTTTCTCTCATAATATCCAAACCATATCGAAAAGCAAAGGCAATTCCCTCCTGGACTGAGCGAACCATGTGAGCAGTTGAATGAACATTAAGATCAAGATTATGAAAATGAGCACCAATAATTTGATTGTTCAACATACGTTCAGCGCCATTACCAAAAGGAAGCGCCATCAATCCATCTGAACCTATATCAACTTTTGCCGCTGCATCGTTTAATGCATTATAAGAAATATTTGTACCGGTAATATTTTTTATCCACCTGTTAAAAATACCTGCCCCGTTAATACACAATAAAACTCCAATTCGTTTATCATCCGGTTCATGATTTACATGCGCAAAACTATTAATCCGTGATTCAAAATCATAATTCAATTTATCGCTCACTCCATATATAACCCCGGAAGTGCCTGCAGTGGCAGCTATTTCGCCGGGTTTAAGAACATTAAGTGCTAGTGCATTATTGAGTTGATCCCCTGCTTTATATGAGATGGGAATTCCTGCACTTATCGAGAGACTGTCAGCAACTGTTTTCTTCAAATATCCATGTGCTGAAAATAATGGCTGTAATGCCGGAAAAATATTGCGATCAAATCCAAAATAATTTATTACATCAGCAGAGATATTACTGTTTTGAAAATCCCACAATACTCCTTCCGAAAGTGCTGAGGAAGTTGTTGTACTGTCACCGGTAAATTTCATTGCGATAAAATCTCCGGGCAACATTGCTTTATCTGTTTTCTCATAAATTTCAGGTTCATTATTTTTTACCCAGGCCAATTTCGATGCTGTAAAATTTCCGGGTGAATTAAGAAGATGTGACAAACATTTTTCTTCACCGATTTCATGAAAAGCCTGTTCACCAATATCAACAGCACGACTATCGCACCAGATTATTGAATTACGTAAAACATTTTTTGACTTATCTACCAATACCAAACCATGCATTTGATAAGCAATTCCAATTGCTCCAATATCCTGTGGGTTATATTTTTTTGTTGCGTTACATTTTAAAATTGCCTGCTTCACATTCTCCCACCATAACTCCGGACTTTGCTCTGCCCAACCTGTTTGTGCAGATATAATATCAACTTCAGTTTCCGGGTATTGTACCGATACTATACATTGCTGTGTATCTGCCTCAATAATAGAAACCTTTATAGAAGAAGTTCCAAGATCAATTCCCAGGAGAAGCATATAAGCAAACTTTAAGTAGAAGATTAAGACTTGAATAAAAAGTGTAAAATAAGAAATAGATTTAAAAAATGTAACCGATTGCATAAATTTTTTATTTTTACCAATAACTATTGTACCCGTTCGTATGATCAAAAAGAAGGATGTTACTATTTACGACCTGGCAAGTAAACTGAATATTTCAGTTGCCACGGTTAGCAGGGCATTAAAAGATGATAATGTTGTAAGTAAAAAAACAAGAAAAAAAATTACAGATCTTGCAGAAGAAATGGG
>JAYVEA010000038.1:0-6298 GCA_043749085.1 Chitinophagales bacterium | reverse complement strand
AATTATTAGGAAAACGCTGCAATGAGGTCTCGTAAGTTTGTACAGCCATGTTATAATCTTCAAGGCTGTTTTGATATAATTTTCCCAATTCAAATAATGATAAGCCAACTAAAGTATTTGAAGCATTTAATTTATCAGCAGTAAGCGGTACGTTGCTCAACAAGCCATCATAACTTAATTCTGTATTTAGTACCGGTAATTTATTACCCTGAGTAAGTACACTATTATTTATCGGGTTAACATTATTTACAGTAATGCCTGTTGCAGAATTACGGCGCCAGTTATCAACGTTAGAGCGGTTTCCCCACCTGCTCCTGAACTCACTGAATCCTCTTGATTTCATTGCAGTATTATAAAAATACCAATCACCTTTTGTGTTGTTAGCGCCAAAAAGATCAATGGATTGATTTTGGGTATTATCAAAAACAGAAGATGGATTTGATGAACCCAGGTCAATATCCTTAAGACCTTTTTGTTTGCGCAATTTTTTTAAAAGATCTTTTAAAAAAACTTCCCTTTCATTTGGAGAAAGCATTGCAATATGTTGAAGACTGTCTTCTCTTTCAATGATATTTATTTTTTCTACAATTTTTGATAGTGCATTCTTTCTCTCTTCAATTTCCTTTACCCTTTCAATTAATACATCATCAGCAAGCTGTAAACTATCATAAAAAGCGGAAGCTCTTTTGTAATCTTTTCTATTGAAGGCTATATCAGCCAGTTGCAGGTATGCCCTGTTTTTATATGCCGTGTTAATATCGTTATAGCTAAGGCTTTTTTTAAAGAGAAATACTGCTGCGGCCGTATCAGGTTTTTGAAGAGCAAGCTCACCGGCAGAATAATATATAATGTCACGGTAAGGATCATACTTGTCTCTCTTAGCCATCTTTACCAGGTTATCAATTGTATTATTAAATTCTTTAGGATCGTTGCTTCTGTAAATTTTAGCATTATTCAGGTTGGCATAAATATCCAGTAAAGGATCAGTAGTATGCCTCATTGCTTTGCTGTAATACTGCGAAGCTTTTTCAGGCTGCTTTGTAATTTCAAAAAGCTGTGCCAGCAAATATTCCCAACGGGCTTTATCCTGTTTATCTTCTGCAGCACTTAGTGCCTTTTCAAGATGCATTGCTGCGCTATCGTACATTTTTTGTTTATAAAACCAATAGGCATTTGCTTCTTCAAGATCAGCTTTTAAGCGTGCAGGAAAATTTTGATCATTTTGCAATGTATTTATCAGGCCTGCGGCATCGGTATACTCTTCCTGTTCTATAAAAGTTCTTATCTGCCATACCAATGCATCATTACGGCTCGGTGGCCTGTTGAAAGCTTTATTAGGAAGCGAATTATTTTCTTTACTGGCAATGCTTATTGAATTTCCGCCTGCATTTGCATTGGCGCCCACTATCGGGGCAAAATCATCACCCTTTTTTTTGCGTGGGTAAAGATTGTAATTAATGAATTGAAAGGTCATTGCTGCAGAATCAAATTCCTTCTGAAATAAATATGACTTGCCTATAAGAAGATATAAATTATCTACCCAGTCACTTCTAAGATCATGCAACAGTATCCCGGCCGTAGCTTTATAAATCACGGAATCAAGCTCAGTTTTTTGAGCAGCAGTTGTATTTAATGAGTAGCCATAAAAGGAAAGCAATTTGCCATAATCATCTTTGTACGACATTCTTGCTCTTTCAATTACTTCGTTAAGTTTATTATTTGCATTGAAGTAATAATTATAATGCGATACTGTATTTTGAGAAATTCTTCTTTTTAAAGTAAATTTTTTATCCCCGGTAGTTTCTGATTTTAATGTTTTATTCTTGAACTTTTCAGGCTTGTCTTTTTGAAGATCAAAAGTGATAGTTCCAACCTGGCTAAATGCAGGAATGAGATACAAAAAAAATAAAAATAAAAAGGAGGATTTTAAAAGCAGGCAGCGCATGTATAATAACAATTTTTTAATAACCAGGTGATATGGACTCTAAGTGTAATTATCTAAACAGATTTTCAACAAAAATATTTTAAAAATACGGTTATTTTAAGCTATTATGCTATTAAATGCGTGTGCTTTGTTATTTTTAACAAGCAGAAAAGTTTATTGGTTTACTGGTTTATCTGTGTGTTGGGTGCTGACTTGCGGATAATTATTAAACGAATAAACAAATAAACCAAAAAAAATATGGCAATACCTGCCAATACTACTTTACGACGTTTACGAAACCGCTACAGGCTGGTGGTTATGAATGAGGATACATACGAGGAAGTAGTAGCATTTAAATTAAGCAGGATAAGCGTATATATTTCTTTAAGCGTTTTATTTGTTGTTTTGGTTGGATTAACGATTGCATTAATAGCTTTTACTCCACTCAAATTATACATCCCGGGATTTGGCGATGCAAAGCAGGCTAAGGAGTACCAGGGATTAAAAGTAAAAGCGGATTCAATTGAAAGAACGCTCATCTACAAGCAACAATACATCGATAATATTCAAAAGGTTTTAAAAGGAGAAATAATAAAACAGGATACCACCCCATTGAAATTAAAACCGGTAGAAAAAAGCAATGACTGATATTAATAAGCCTGCAGATAAAAAAAGCAGCACACAATTATGGCAATATGCCGGGATAGGAGGGCAGCTATTAGTAAGTTTAGGCATTGGTGTTTTCCTGGGATTAAAAGCAGATGAATGGCTGAACTTTAAAATTCCTTTGCTGGTTTGGATATTACCTTTGCTCATCTTAATTGCAATGATAGCACGGTTGATAAAAGCCACATCTAAAAAGAAATGAACAAGGAGAATAAAAAACCATTTGTATCCGTAGCATTGGTGTTTATTATTTTAAATGGAGTAATAATGTTTGCCAAAAGGTTTTTAGAAAGTCATGGATTTGATTTAGATTTTTTAGTAAGTGCTAATCTCTTTCTTTTTTTAATAAGTATTGGAGCGATTTTTATTCAGCTAAAAAGTTTACGATCACCCAATCCGCAGGCATTTGTCCGTGGTATGTATGCATCCATGATGTTTAAGATGTTTATTGTAATGATCGTTGTTCTTATCTATGTTTTTTTGGTAAGAAGCAGAATAAATAAGCCCGGTTTGTTTACTGCAATGGGTTTATATATTGTTTATACTGTTGTAGAAGTAACCGCATTAATGAAAGTGGCCCGCAAGAAAAAAAATGCCTAAAAAAGAATCACCCCTTACTGCACTTAACTCGTTTTTACCCCCGGGCTCTTTTGAAGAAGTTGCAGAGTATCTTCATCAATACAAGGTGCATTTAACTATTACAAGGGAGCGGCAAACCATTTTAGGCAATTACCGCAATAAACATTTTGATAAAGCGCATCGCATCAGCGTTAATGGCAATCTTAATAAATACTCTTTCTTAATTACTTTATTGCATGAGCTTGCACATTTATTAGCGTATGAAAAATTTGGTAATAAAATTCAGGCACATGGAAAACAATGGAAAGAGGAATATGGAAAGATTTTAAGTGAGTTTATCCCTAAAAAAATTTTCCCTCCCGATATAGAAAAGTTCTTATTGATGAGTTTAAATAATCCTGCAGCTACAACCTGTGCTGAGCCTCATTTAACGAGGGTATTAAAAAAATACGATGTAAAAAAAGAAGGTCATTTTTTTGTTGAAGAGCTGCCCGCAGGAAGTTTATTTAAAGTGAACAGCGGGGCGGTTTTTAAAAAAGGCGAAAGGATAAGAAAGCGTTTTAAGTGTGTAGAAGTTGCCACCAAAAAAATCTATCTTTTTAGCCCCGTATATGAAGTGACTTTGGTACAGGCATCTAACTAAAAAAATATATCTTTAAAGCCTGATAAATTATTAATCATTTTTTTGGAAGAAGTAAAAAAATATAGTGAGGAAGAATTAGTGGTTGCTCTGCAACAACAGGATCAATCAGCATTTTCATATTTATATGATAATTATTCCGGTGCTCTTTTCGGACTGATTTATAAAATGGTAAATGATAAAGAACTTGCCGAAGATATTTTACAGGAAGCCTTTGTGAAGATCTGGAATAATTTTTCTAATTACGACAATGCGAAAGGCAGACTGTTCACCTGGATGATAAATCTTACCAGGAATCTCACTATTGATACGTTGCGAAGTAAAGGTTATAAAAAGCAAAGTAAAATCCGCAGTGATGAGAACTCCGTAAATAATTTAAGCGATAATACTCATGCTGCAGAAAAATTTGATGCCATGGGAATAAGAAAACAATTGACCCTTCTTACAAACGACCAGAAACAAATAATAGATCTTGCTTATTTTGGCGGGTTTACACAGGATGAAATTTCAAAACAATTAGGCATCCCATTGGGAACTGTAAAAACCCGGATGCGTGCCGCTATTTTAGAACTAAGAAAAGTATTGCAATATCAATAGTGGAAGTAAAAGATATCATATCATCAGGTTTGCTCGAGCTGTACATTACAGGGTTAACTTCTAAAGAAGAAACACTGCAGGTAGAGCATTGGGCTGACCAATATCCCGAGGTGAAAAAAGAAATTGAGGAGTTGCAGGATGTAATGGAAAGCTACGCATTGTCAGAAGCGGTACAACCTGATGATTCTCTGAAAGAAAAAATATTGGCTAAAATTCAGCCGGATGATTCGGTAAAAGAAAAAATCTTTTCAAGAATACAGTCAACAACTCAGGAACCCTTTTCTGTGATTAAAACTTCTGAAAAAAATGAAAGGGCCAAAGTGTATTCCATTCCATCTTATTACAAATGGGCAGTTGCCGCAAGTGTTGTTTTATTAATAGGAAGTTTAATTCTTAATTATACTTTTTATAATAAATATCAAAACACAAACAAAGACCTGCAAACAGCACAACAGGAATTGCACAACCAACAGCAGCTTGCTGAAGCGATGAATAAAGACATGGATGTGATGACTGATAAAAATGCTATCCCTGTTGTTTTAAGCGGCACTGAAAAATCTCCTGAGGCATTGGCAAAAATATTCTGGATGAAGAACACAGGAGATGTTTATGTTGATCCCACTAATTTGCCGCAAACCCCTGCAGGCATGCAATACCAGCTTTGGGCAATTGTAGATGGCAAGCCTGTAGATGCAGGAATGATTTCTACAGGAAAAGGTATTTATCATATTCAAAAAATGAAATCATTTGGTAAAGCACAGGCATTTGCTATTACATTAGAAACTGCCGGCGGACATCCAACACCTAAAGGTGATATGATAGTGCAGGCGAAGATTTAGTTACTATCCCAATCAAAAATTCCTCCACAAGTAAAACTTATAGATATTTTTCTAAATCAGGATCTATTTCTAAATTTCTAATCTGATTAATTTTTTCTAATTGATTCTGGTCAGGAATATAACCATCCTATAAAAAATGGTTGATCTTCTTCATTTTTATAAATAACAATTTCCTTTTCAACTTTGAGTAATTTATCTTTTAAATTATTCGATTTCACTTTACAATATTAATATTTACTAATTTCTCTCTCCAAAAGAATTTCTTCAAAATAAATCCAACTTTCTTCATTTCACGTACATGATTGCAGAACAAAAAAATCTTAAACTAAAAAATTAAAAATGAAAAAGATCAAACAAATAGGATTATTAATCCTTACAGCATTCACAATGAATGCATCATTTGCACAAATGGAAAAAACTGTAATGGTTGGTGGTGCTGCAATGTATCCATCTAAGAACATTGTACAAAATGCAGTTAATTCAAAAGATCACACAACATTGGTTGCTGCTGTTAAAGCTGCAGGTCTTGTTGAAACATTATCAAGTGCAGGACCATTTACTGTATTTGCACCAACCAACAGTGCATTCAACATGTTACCAAAAGGCACTGTTGAAACATTGGTAAAACCTGAGAACAAAGCAACGCTTACAGGTATATTAACCTACCATGTTGTATCAGGAAGATTAAGTTCAAAAGACCTGATGAAAATGATAAAAGCTGGTAACGGTACTGCCCAGTTAACAACAGTTGCAGGTGGTAAATTATGGGTGATGAAAAAGAATGGTAAGCTTTGGATCAAAGATGAAAAAGGTGGTGTTGCACAGATCACTATTAAAGATGTAAATCAAAGCAATGGCGTTATTCATGTTATCAATAAAGTTTTGATGCATTCATAAATTGCTTTTCAAACGCTATAAAAAAATCCCGCAATTGCGGGATTTTTTTTTGTATGGGAATAAATATTCTAATTAGGAAGCTGCACTGTTTTTGTTCCACTGTTGTTCCATCCATTAAACACACCATTATTATCTGCGTCTCCACCCATAGCGTTT
>JAYVEA010000037.1:0-6315 GCA_043749085.1 Chitinophagales bacterium | reverse complement strand
GCATCTTTTCTTATCTCTCTTAAAACTCTTTTTTGTGCGCCTGTTAATTTAAAGGGTAAATAGTTATTATAAAATGTGTTGAATAATTCTCCTACTTTATCAAACACAAGGCCTTTTGAAAACCGGTGTCTTTCAAAACGTAACATGCCTAATCTTAATTGAGATATAAATAATTCTTCAAACTTTAATCTTTTAACCGAATTGTTATATTCATCTGCATTAGCAGGAAAATGAATTTGTTTAAATGCTTTGTACCTGGAAATAAATTGGTATTTGTCAAGAACCGGTTGCGGTAAATTTTCGGGTACTTCTTTTTCATTTAATACCGTAAAAAGATTGAAAGTTAGCCTACCGATCTGCCTTCCACTTAAGCTTCTCGTCTTTAACTTTTCTGTACTTGGATAAATAGGTTCTAAAAAATTTTTGGCTCCCGATGTTTCTGCAGTAACAATTTCCATTTCGGGATGGGTTATTTGTGGCTGGTTCATAAAGAATCCTGCCTTTCCAAAAACCAAATATTGGGTACCAACGCTTAAAGTTTTTTCAATCCAGTTTATTCCCTGGAACCAAACCAATTCCAATTCCCCTGTATCATCCTGTAACGAAGCTACAAGCCGCCTGCCTCTTCTTTCTCCAACAATATCAAATTGTGTAAGTTTTCCTTTTACCAGCACATACTCTGTCGCTTCAGTGATATTAATGATTTTAGTGATCTGCGTTTTATCAATATGGCGGAAAGGGAAAAATTCTAACAGATCTTTAAAGGTGTAAATGCCAACTTCTTTTTTTAAAAGATCAGCCCTTTGCGGACCAACACCTTTTAAATATTCAATCGGGTTTAATAATATGGTGGCAATATTATTGATATGGTTGCTTTGATACAAATATAAGTTGCTACACAAACAAACTTCATGGAAGGGCCATCACTGATCATTTTAAAAGAAGAAATTAAAGCTTTTAAAGGAAAAAAAATATTGGAGGTAAGTGGCAATACAAAAATTGAGAAAGAGCGGTTTAAAAATAAAACGGTAAGAGATTTTAAAAGCTGGGGCAAGCATTTTCTTATTTGTTTTGACGACTTTTTTGTAAAGATCCACTTTTTGATGTTTGGTAGTTACCGTGTAAACGAAACAAAAGAAAACCGAACACCAAGGCTGAGCCTCATATGTAAAAATGGAGAAATAAATTTTTATACCTGTTCAATAAAAATTATTGAAGGCGATCCTGATGAAATATATGATTGGGAAGTAGATGTAATGTCAGATAAATGGAATTCTAAAAAAGCACTGGCATCTCTTAAAAACATGAAGGATACAATGGTTTGTGATGCATTGCTGGATCAAAATATTTTTGCCGGCGTTGGTAATATCATTAAGAATGAAGTGCTTTTCAGAATTAAAGTTCATCCTGAAAGTTTGGTTGATGCCTTAAAAACCAAACAGCTAAAAAATCTCGTAGAAGAAGCAAGGAATTACAGCTTTGATTTTTATAAATGGAAAAAAATTTACCAGCTAAGAAAACACTGGCTTATTTACAAAAAAAGAAAATGCCCCAGGTGTGAAATTCCGGTTATTACAAAGCATACAGGTAAGGGACAGCGGTATAGCTTCTATTGTGAGAACTGCCAGGAAAAAGCAATCTAACTTTTATTACTTTTAAGTATGATAAAATATGTAAAAAGGGTATATGCAGCGATTGCTCTTTTATCAATAGAAATAATTGTTTTAACCGGCGTATTCAGCGCTGCATTGTTTGCTTTTATTGGCATTGCCAAAATGATATTTAAAGAAAAAAAAGAAACTTTTGATCAGCATGCTTTTAATTTTCTTGCCAAATATGTAAGCGATATTAATACAGATGTAATGCAGGTATTTACTTTTTTAGGAACGCATACATTTCTTATACCGGCTAACCTAATTTTGGTCGCTTATTTTTTATTTATTAAAAAACATAGATGGTATTCCATAAATGTGCCCGTTGTGGCGCTTAGCAGTTTATTATTGATGTTTCTTTTAAAACTTATTTTTCACCGTGACCGTCCGTTAACGCCATTGCTTCAAGCAGCGCAAGGTTATAGTTTCCCCAGTGGCCATGCATTAATGAGCATAACATTTTATGGGCTGTTAATATTTTTAGTTTGGCAAAATGAAAAAAAGCTTTGGGTAAAATGGATCCTCACCATTTTACTTGTACTACTCATTAATTTTATTGGCGTTAGCCGGGTGTATTTAAGAGTGCATTATGCAAGTGATGTATTGGCGGGCTTTTGTGTAGGATTAATGTGGCTGTTGTTATCACTTTGGTTATTAAGAAAATTTGAAGCATACAGCCGTAAAAAAGTTGATCCCGTATTGCAGCAGGATGCTTAACTGGCATCTCTTCCTTATTCTCTATATTTGAAATCTAATGCACATTGGTAATGAAGATCAGGACTGCCTTTACCAAACAATTTGAACTGGAAACGCTGCAAAGTGAGAAGTTAAGAGCTGCCATTTTAGCTGCGTATTCTTTATTTACGGGGTTATATATCCTTGTAATAAGTTATTTAATAAAAAATGATGCAGGAAATACAGCAACACAATTCAGATTACCTAATACCCTCCTTTTTCTTTTAGCAGGCTTGTTTGTTTATGAAATCTGCGCTAACAGGATACTCGATTACAGGGCAAAGAAATTCCGCAAATCAATTCACCGCAATTTTAAATATGCTACTGCATTTATTGAGCTGGCGATCATAACGGTAATGATTTATGTTTATACCATCTACTTCAAAAATAATTCATTGTTATCTGATGTTGTGCTGGTAAGCCTGTATTACCTCATCGTTTTTTTATCAGCCTTTTATCTTGACCGTTATATTAGTATAGTTACAGGAACTATTGCTGCAGGTGGTTATACATTACTTCATATAATAAATCAAAAGGCAGCGGAGGCTTCAGTTATAGCGGAAGAGATTTTATTTAATAAGTACTTTATTTATGCTACAGGAATTTTACTTTTTCTCTGTGGAATAGCAGCCGCATTTATGGCTAACCAACTTCAGAAAGGAATACAGCGCACGGTTGAACTGGTGGAAGATGAGAACAAACTGTTTAATTTATTCAGCAGGCAAATATCAAAAGAGGTAGCGCAGGAATTGTTGGATAAAGATGGCAAAGTACCCAGTGAGCTTAGGTTTGTGAGTGTGATGTTCATTGATATAAGAAACTTTACCGTGTATGCCGAGACACAGCAACCTGAAGCAATTGTTGAATTCCAAAATGTTTTTTTTGAAATAATTACAACTGTTGTACATAAGTACGATGGAATTGTAAACCAGTTTTTAGGCGATGGCTGTATGATAACATTCGGCGCTCCTGTTAATGTGAAAAATCCTGCGGCAAATGCGCTTAATACAGCGCTTGAAATAAATAAAATAATTGATGATAAAATTGAAAGGAAAGAAATGCACTCCTTCACCATTGGAATTGGTATTCATTGCGGCCATGCAGTTACAGGTAACATAGGAACCATTTTAAAAAGCGAATATTCAATAACCGGCGGTGTGGTTATTCTTGCCTCAAGAATTGAATCAGAAAATAAAACCTACGGCTCAAAAATATTGATCTCGAAAGAAGCCCTGGAAATGGCTGCTGTAAAAGATATTAATGCTATTGCTATGGGCGCATCTTACTTAAAAGGATGGAGCCATTCGGTTGAATTATATAAGCTTGCATGACACATCATTATTAGAGACAGTATTGTTACTCAAACAAATTCAGTAAAGGAAACAGTTTTACCTTTTGAAAATGCGAAGATTGTAAGATCTGGTTGAGATGCGTTTAACCATAAAGAAACTTAGCTAATATAAAATGTGTGAAGTTTGATTTTTTACTTTCTCATAGAGTTCATCCATATTAAATGGCTTGCCAATAAAATCATTAGCGCCTGATTCTTTAAAAACTTCTTTCATTGATCTGTTGGCAGAGAATATAATTACAGGAATATGTTTGGTCTTATCATCTTCCTTAATTTGTTTGCAAATTTCTCTTCCATCCATCCCGGAGAGATAAACATCCATTAAAATAAGATCAGGATTAAAAGATTCTATTTTTGAAAATGTATCCTCTCCTCTTGTTGTAGTTTCCACGTCATAATCTTCCAGGTTTAAAGCAATTTCCATAGCATCAAGAATACTTTGGTCATCATCAACAACTAATACTCTATTCATGATCGTTTATTTTATATTTTTTTATTGGCAGTTTATCATGGGGCAACTATTGCGGTTCTTAATGAAAAATTTTAAACATTTCAACCTGTTGCAAAAGATTTTTAATTGTGTATTTAAAATTACATCATAAGATAATAGAAAAAGATGTAAGGATATAGATAGCAGGAAGTAAGTTTCAAAATTTTAAAAAAATATGGTTGGATAAGGAACGGTTATAATTATAAAGACAGCGCTGCGGCTACACCTGTGGCATATTACAAAGCAGTATGAAAACCTTATTCAAGCACTAAGTCTTCTCCTTCTCTATGAGCCTGCGAAAACTGGAGCATCTGCAAAAGATCTAATAATCTTTTTTGATGCGGAGGTGCCTTTTCATGGGCAATTTTTACAAAATCTTTTTTAGAAACGGGGTCTTTTGACAGTAAGTTGGCAAAAGGTTTTAACATGTCGCTTAAGATGTGCATGAGATGTAATTTATTACAGTTTTATAGCAGAAAAAAGCATGCCAATGCCGTTATATGCAATATCCTATAGATATAAGTGGATAATATGTGAATACAATAGGATAGGTATATTAAACCAAGGCCATTTATATCATTAAGAACCTTGTAACCAATTCCCTAATGGTAATAATTTTTACAGATGTATCATCTCAGGTATCTCCGGAGTTTTGTAAGTAAACATTAAGATTGCGGCTGTTAAAAAAATTATCATTACCCCCTAGCAGGTTTAATATATCGCTGCGAATCTTTTTCTTCATCATCCTAATGGTAGCGTTGGGTACAGTCTTGTTTATAGACATATCAAAGGCTACCTTGCTATTCCATTTGCGAAAATGTATGGAGAGAATAAAGGATAAAAGAAATAAGTGTAATAATTCGTCTCATAGCAAAATTTGAGCTACGAAAATATTCTTACATCCGGATAAACATAGTTAAGCATTGGTTTATTGTTAATCAACGTTAAGAAACAATTATAACGTCTTTATCTTAATACTTCGGTAACTCACTGCATTGCCATGATCCTGCAATAAAATATAACCTTCTTTTGCTTCACCAAAATTTGCAACAGGCTTAAATTTACTTAGCGCTACTGCCTCACGAAATTCTTTGGAGCCTCTTTCATATTCCAACACTTTTATACCGTTCAAATAATGTTCAACATGATTATTTGGAAACACAATTATTCTTCCTGTATTCCATTCCCCGATAGAACGAATTGCTGCAGCCGGTTTTTTGGAGGGAATAAGATCGTATAATGATGCCAGAGTTCTATCACCATTTCTTCCCAGCTTTGCATCAGGATGAAGTGAATCATCAAGCACCTGGTACTCCAGTCCCAGTGCAGATCCTGTATGATTCTGTTCTGCAAGCGTAACAAAATATTTTACACCACTGTTAGCACCGGGAGTTAATTTAAATTCAAAAGAAAGATCAAATGCTTTGAACTGTTCTTTGGTTACAATGTCTCCACCATTGGCAGCTTCCTTTCCTTCAGAAGCAATAACACTCATTGTCCCGTTTTTTATCTCCCACCCTTTTGCCGGGAATGGTGTTTTCTTAAAGCTCATCCATCCATTGGAAGTTTTACCATCAAATAAAAGGCGCCATCCATTTTGTTTTTCATAAGCAGTTAAAGTATTCGCAACATAATTCATTACAAATATTCCGGGCGGAAATGGTGTGGGTTTTATATCGGATGTTTTAATACGGATATTTTTAAACCAAACTCTTTTGCCAACCTGGTCAGGACTGCCGACAGCATGTACCTGCAAAGCAATAAATCCTTTTTGATCTATCGTATCAACAAGATAAGCTGCAGGAATTCCATTTACCCAGGTTTTCATTTCATTGCCAATGCATTCAATTTTATAATGATTGAATTCTTTCACTTTAAAAGCATCCTGTGCCTTTGTATTCAGCGTGAGCGGGTACAACCATTTTCTTCTTCCTTCATCATAAATACCTCCACTCCATTTTCGGTCAGAAGGATCTACCTCTACCTGTCTTCCGTAAACCAAGCCTTTTCCATCTTTTGCAGCAGCATCAAAATGACTCCTTGTCTGAACACCTGAATTCCCTTTTACACTTTCAATCTTGATGTCC
>JAYVEA010000036.1:0-6451 GCA_043749085.1 Chitinophagales bacterium | reverse complement strand
CCTGCCACTTATTCATTCCTGCTTCCATTCTTTTATAAATATTTTCCGTTACTACAATACCATCATCCACCACAAGCCCTGTTGCTAAAACGATTGCGAGCATCGTTAATACATTGATGGTAAAACCGCAGATGTACATTATAAAAAATGCTCCGATAAGTGAAACAGGAATATCAATTAAAGGGCGGATAGCAATAAGCCAATCTCTGAAAAATAAAAAGATAATAAGTATTACTAAGCCGAGAGAGATCATTAATGTATCTTCTACTTCTGAAATTGACCTTTTTATAAACCTGGTTTGATCCAATGCAATATCAAGCTTTACATCAGAAGGCATTTCTTTTTTTATTTCTTCAAACCGTTTATAAAACTCATTGGATATAGAAACATAATTGGAACCTGGTTGCGGAATGATGGCAAGTGCTATCATCGGTATACCACTTTCTCTTAATTGTGATTCTTCATTCTCAGGACCTAATACTGCCTCGCCAATATCGCTGAGGCGAACGTTTGCGCCATTAACATTTTTAACTGTTAGATTATTAAATTCTTCTTCTGTATTTAATTTTCCAAAGGTTCTAACAGAAAGCTCGGTAGCATTACCTGCAATTTTACCGGCAGGTAATTCAACATTTTCACGCAGCAAAGCCCTTTGTACATCAGAAGGAGTTAATGAATAAGAGGTGAGTTTTTCAGGTTTGAACCATATACGCATTGCGTAGCGTTTTTCCCCCCATATTTGTATCCCACTTACGCCGGGAATGGTTTGTAATCTTTCCAGCAAAACATTATTAGCCCATTCTGTTACCTGCAATTGATTACGGGTATTGCTCTGTACTGTCATGGAAAGAATAGGATCAGAACTGGCATCAGCCTTTGATACAACGGGAGGTGCTTCCAGATCGGTAGGTAAGGAACGTGTTGCCAACGCAACTTTATCTCTTACATCGTTTGCAGCAGCTTCAAGGTCTATGCTCAGATCAAATTCTACGTTTATATTACTGGAACCGGCATTACTTGAAGAGGTAATATTTTTAATACCGGCAATACCGTTGATCGCTTTTTCCAGCGGCTCAGTTATTTGTGTTTCTATAATGTCAGGATTGGCCCCTCCATAAGAAGTACGAACATTAATATTAGGAGGATCAATAGCAGGATAATCTCTTACACCAAGATATTTAAAACCAATAGCTCCAAATAAAACAATTACCAGGTTAAGCACAATGGCCAATACCGGTCTTCTTAAACTTAATTCAGAGATGTTCATGTTTCCTTTGATGCGATTTTTTATTATTCGTGAAACGTGAGACGGCAAAAGTGAAATTTGCCTACTATTTATTTAAATTATTTATCATTTTTGAAAGCATCGTAAAACACCTGTTTCACTTCTCACGTCTCACGATGATCATTGTTTAAAATTATTTACTGATTGTACAGTCTTTATAAAGCTTTTAATTATCACCTTGGAATTGGGCTTCACACTCATTAAGCCTGTGGTAACTATTGTATCGCCTGCATTTATACCTGTGAGTACCTGTATGTTGGAAGAATCCCGGACCCCGGTTGTAACATCTGTAAAAGTTGCTATTCCATTTTTATAGACAACAAGTTTTTTCCCTTTTGCCTGGGGAATAATTGCCTGTGTTGGAACCATTAGCGCTGTATAATTAGGGGCGAAATCAAGCATCACATTTGCAAATGCTCCTGGTACAAGTGTAGGATCATTTCCTACCACAGTTGACCGTATATTAAGGCTTCTTGAATTTTCAGTAATGCCCGATTCGGTAGCCATTATTTTAGCTGCATGTCTTATATCAGATCCTGCTACTTTAAAAAAGACCATTTTGCCCTGCTTCGCTTCACTGATATATTTTTCGGGGATTGTAAAGTCTAATTTCAGATCGCTCGTCTTTCTTATAACTGCAATAATTGATTGGGGTGTAACATATGCACCCACACTTACTTCTTTCAGGCCAAGCTTGCCTGAAAATGGTGCCCTGATTACTGTTCTGCTAATATTTGTTCTTGTTATTTCTATATCTGCTCTGATATTATTTGCATTAAGTACCGCCAGATCATAATCCTGCCGGCTTATACCTTGTATATTTAATAATTGTGAGAGGCGGTTAGCCGTAAGGTTAGCAATATTAAGCTGCGCCTGTAATTTTTTTAATTGCGCCTGCAGGTCGGCATCATAAAGTTTTGCAATCACTGAACCTTTGCCCACATAAGAACCTTCTTTAACATTCAACATAGTTAGTCTCCCGGAAACTTCAGGATGTATCTCAGTTGTTTCAGAAGCTGTTAATGTGCCGGGTACCTCAATACTTTGTGTTATTTTTTGGGGAGTGGTTATAATAACATCAACTTTTTGCGGAGGCTGTTGCCTGCCGCTTTGCCGGGTTGTTTGCGTTGTTTCTTTTTCTTCAGATTTGCTTTTGCAGGAAATTATGCTGACTAAAAAAATACTGCTGAATAGAATATTCCGGATCAGTTTCATTAAAATAGTTTAAAAAATACACAGAAGTTTTTTAAAGGGATACCGAAGAAAATAAATAGCGTGCAATTTAAAGATTTTAAGTGCCAATAACTTTAAACTTTTCTTTTATTTTATGAGCGGTATGTATCAATTCCCGGCGCTCTTTACTAAGGATGGTTACATGCCCCATTTTTCTTCCCGGTTTAGTTTGTTTTTTACCATAAATATGTACAAAAACATTTTCCATTCGCAAAATATGTTCAAGTCCAAGGTAATTTGCGTTTCCTGTACTATTTTCTTCACCTAAAATATTTACAATAGCTGCAGGTAAAATATGTTTTGTATTTCCTAAAGGATAACCGAGCATTATTCTCCACAACATATCAAACTGGGATGAATAATTTGCTTCAATGGTATGATGGCCACTATTGTGTACCCTGGGAGCAGTTTCATTTACCCAGATATTATCTTCTTTATCCATAAACATTTCCACTGCAAAAATGCCGGCGCTGTTTAAGTTTTTAACCACTTTGGTAGCAATGGCTTCCAGCTTCCATAAGGTCTTTTCAGGTAATTCCGCAGGGCTTAATTGATAATCCAATAAATTAAGTAAAGGGTGAAATATCATTTCCACAGGCGGGTAAACAGCCATTTCAATACCATCAAATGCTACAATGATAGAGATCTCTTTATCAATATTTATTTTTCTTTCAAGCACTGCCGGCTCATCAAAACCGATAAAAAAATCTTCTTTATTCTTTATTGAGATAACTCCGCGTCCATCATAGCCACCCATGGCTATTTTATGTATAGCCGGAAAAAGTGCCGGATAGTTTGCAACTTCATTCAGGCTTTTAGTAACTGCAAACTCGGCAGTAGGAATTTCATTCTCTTTATAAAATTGTTTTTGAAGAATTTTATTTTTGATAATTGAAAGTGCCGAAGGGCTCGGGAAAATCCGCACACCTTCTTTCTCTAATTTTTGCAGCGCATCTTCATTTACTGATTCAATTTCAATGGTTATTGCATCCAGTTCTTTTCCAAAATTATAGACGTCATCAAAGTTTTTTATATCCCCCTTTATAAAATGATCGCACAAATGTGCAGCAGGACAGTCAGTATCATTTTCCATTACAAAAGATTCTACAGGGTAGTTTGCAGCAGCCTGCAATAGCATTCTACCTAATTGACCGCCACCAAGTATGCCAACCTTTTGCATTAAATTTTTTATTGCAAGATAAAGCTAACCATGTAAAGAGCTTAGTATCTTTATATTCTCAATAAATATTTATGGAAACAACCGCCTTTCAACAAGGACTTTCAAAAGAACAGGTAACAGATTTTCTTCCTCTTCAAGGCACCGATTATGTAGAGTTTTATGTTGGCAATGCAAAGCAGGCAGCGCATTATTATAAGACTGCATTTGGTTTTAAGTCGCTGGCATATGCGGGCCCGGAAACAGGTGTAAAAGACAAAGCCAGCTATGTTATCCGCCAGAACAAACTTACATTCGTTTTAACTACACCCTTAAAAGGACACAATGAAATTGCTGATCATATTTACAAGCATGGCGATGGTGTAAAAGTACTTGCATTAAAAGTAGATGATGCAAATAGTGCATGGAAAGAAACTACAAAACGGGGAGCTAAAAATTATATGAAACCTGTTACAATTACTGATGAATCAGGAGAGATTGTAATGAGTGGTATTCATATTTACGGAGATACCGTTCATCTTTTTATTGAGAGAAAAAATTACAACGGTATTTTTATGCCTGGATATCGGGAATGGAAATCTGTTTATAACCCTGCTGATACAGGACTTTTATATGTTGATCATTGTGTAGGAAATGTTGGATGGAACCAGATGAATCCCTGGGTAAAGTTTTATGAAGAAGTAATGGGCTTCAGGAATATTTTAACCTTTGATGATAAAGATATCTCTACTGAATATTCTGCATTGATGAGCAAAGTGATGAGCAATGGTAATGGCTTTGTAAAATTTCCGATCAACGAGCCCGCAGAAGGAAAAAAGAAAAGCCAGGTAGAAGAATATCTTGAATTTTATGATGGCGAAGGTGTTCAACATGTGGCCGTAGCTACCAATAATATTATTGAAACAGTAACTGAATTACAAAAACGTGGTGTAGAGTTTTTAAAAGTTCCTCCCAGTTATTATGCTGAAGTTTTAGACAGGGTAGGACATATTGATGAAGATCTAAAACCTTTAAGTGAACTGGGAATTTTAATTGACAGGGACGATGAAGGCTATCTGTTACAAATATTTAGTAAGCCCGTACAAGACAGGCCTACTTTGTTCTTCGAGATCATACAACGCAAAGGTGCAAAGAGCTTTGGTAAAGGAAACTTTAAGGCATTATTTGAAGCTATTGAAAAAGAGCAGGCCGAAAGAGGCAATTTATAGGTAATAAAATGATGTTAAAGCACGGGTTGGAATTTTGGTTTTTAAATAAAAAGAATATTTTTGTGTTACAACCCTAAACCCTCCTAAACCTGTTGTTATGAGGAACCCGTATGTAAAGACTATCCTTACTGTAATAGTTGCATCACTTACTGCAAGTATTTCTTTCTCACAAACTTCATTTACTGATTACAAAAGAGCCTCTTTTAAAACGGTTGATATTTTTAATAAGAAAGAAGATACTTTACGGAAAGAGTTTGCAAAGAAGGGATTGCAGTGGCCTGCAAAGTACGTATACATACGCTCTTTTAAATTTGATGCTCAACTGGAAGTTTGGGTTAAAAATGATATCAGGGAACAGTACAAACTTTTTAAAACTTACAAAGTTTGTATGCAAAGCGGCACAATGGGTCCAAAAAGATTCCAGGGAGATTACCAGGTGCCTGAAGGATTTTACTACATCAATGAATTTAATCCCAACAGCAATTATCATTTATCATTAGGATTAAATTATCCCAACGCTTCGGATAGAATTTTAAGTGATTCATTAAGGCCCGGTGGGGAAATTTATATACATGGAAGTTGTGTTTCGGTAGGCTGTATCCCGGTAACTGACGACCAGATAGAAGAACTATATATTATAACCAGCTATGCAAAAGCTAATGGTCAGGATTTTATACCTGTACATGTATTTCCTGTAAAATACAATGTAAAAAAATCAATGGACTATTTAAATAGTTCTACAAAAAAGAACCTGCAATTACAACAATTCGCTTTACAGCTTCGGGAGGCGTTTGATAAATTTGAAGAAAAAAAACAAATCCCTCTTATATTAATAAATAAAAAAGGCCAGTATGTTTTTAATTAGTTTCTATTTTACATCCTTCTAATCTTTTTCACTAACTCTTTAGAACTACTTTCTATTTTCCCTCTATAGGTTATCGCATCCCAACTTCATCTTACCATCATCCCATTCCACAATTGCCCTTACATTTGTTATTCAACTTTTTAAATTAAATAATTGATGACAGTTGACAGGAAAATACTCACGTTAGATGAATTTACCATTCAGCAATTACGGAATTTTCCACAGGCAACAGGAGAACTATCAGGCTTACTAAGAGACATTGGTCTGGCTGCAAAAAGAGTTAATGTAGAAGTGAACAAAGCAGGTCTTGTTGATATTTTGGGAGATACAGGGAATATAAATGTGCAGGGTGAGGAAGTAAAAAAGCTGGATGAATTTGCCAATGACCAGTTTGTTGGTGTTCTGCGACATGGAATAAGCTGTGCCGGTATTGCCAGTGAAGAGCTGGATGATATTGTGGTTTTTGATGATCCCATAAGTAATAACTCAAAATATATCTGCATGTTCGATCCGCTGGATGGCAGCGCTAACATAGATGTAAACATTTCTATCGGAACTATTTTTAGTATTTACCGGAGGGTAACTGAAAAAGGTAAGCCTGCTGAATTGCAGGATTTTTTGCAGCCCGGTATTATGCAGATCGCTGCAGGGTATGTTATCTATGGTTCTTCCACCATTTTTGT
>JAYVEA010000035.1:0-18406 GCA_043749085.1 Chitinophagales bacterium | reverse complement strand
CGGTACAGTAACAGATAATAATGGAAATTCTATTCCAGGCGCAACAGTTAGAGTTAAAGGTGCCAGAGCAGGTACTGCTGCTGATGCAAACGGAAATTTTAGTCTATCGGTTCCTTCGAATGCTACCATTGTAATTAGTGGAGTAGGTTTAACACAGCAGGAAATTGCCGTGGGTAACCAATCTACAGTAAATGTTACAATGGTTAGATCCGGAACGGAATTAACCGGTGTTGTAGTAACTGGTTTTGGTATTAGAAGAGCACCCAGAGAATTGGGATATTCTACAGCTACAATCAGCAATACAGAGCTTAACCAGGCTAAACCTATTAATCCTGTTAGTGGTTTAACAGGTAAGGTGTCAGGTCTGGATATTCAAACAACAGATAATGGAGTTAACCCGGCAATTAGGGTAACTTTAAGAGGTAACAGATCAATTTTAGGTAATAATCAGGCATTATTTATTGTAGATAACAACCCGGTTGATAATGCTTATGTAGCAAGATTAAATCCAAATGATATTGAGTCAACCAACGTTTTAAAAGGAGCTGCTGCATCTGCCATTTATGGTTCAAATGCTGCTAATGGTGTAATAATAATAACCACTAAAAGAGGTACAAAAGGTAAACCGAGAATTGGTTTTAGCAGTACAGTTCAGGGAGAAACAATTTCTTACTTGCCTAAGCTACAGAATCGTTTCGGTAGTTATGGTGGTGAAGACGCTGGTGATCCCTTAGGAGTTCTATTTCCTACTGATCCCATTCATGTGTATTTTCCTTATGAGAACCAAAGTTATGGTCCTGAATTTAATGGGCAATTGGCCCCTTTAGGTGGTCCGGTTCGTGTATATCGTGCAGACGGAACATTTTATGATACAACAAAACTGGTTCCTTATGCTGCTGTAAAAAATGGTAAGCGTGATTTTTTTGATAAGGGTATTACTTTACAGAATAACATAAATTTTTCATCTGGCGATGAGACAAGTACAATTTTCTTTAGCCTTCAAAATGTAACTACTAAAGGAATAGTTCCCGGTGATAAATCGGACAGAAATCAGTTCCGGTTGAACGGCATGAAACAATATGGAAAATTTAAAATAGATTATACAACTTCTTATTCTTTAGAAAATATTAATACTGCCGGCGGTTCTTATACGCAGGACAGGCCCGTTTACTGGACGGTAATTAATGCTCCTCAGCACGCTAATTTACGTGATTACAGAGATTGGAGAAATGATCCGTTTGCTAATCCAAATGGTTATTTTAATGCTTATTATGGTAATCCATGGTGGCAGATTGATGAAGCAAGAAATGTTACAAAGAATCATACTTTTATAGGTAGCATTAATTTAGGCTTACAGGTTACCAATTGGTTAAACGCTTCTTACCAACTAGGTTATTCACGTAATGACCAGGATTTTAAAGCTACAAAAGGAGGTTTTGAATTCAGCCCTTATGCTCAAAGCGATCCATGGAGTGCCGGTGCATCCCCTGCTTCTATTCATAAACTGGATCCCTCTTTACAAGATCAGGTTGCTTACAGCAGCCGGATAACCGGAACAGCTTTATTAACAGCTAATAAAAACTTCGGCGATATTTCAACTAAATTAATATTAGGTAATACTGTTTTTAAACGGCAAACAAGAAGCATTTTTGACGCAACTTCAACTTTAGTTGTACCGGGATTATACAATATTGCTTACCGCCAGGGTGAGCCAACAGTTTCAGAGAATTATGTTGCTGAAGGATTGGTGGCTGCCTTTGCTGATTTAACGCTGGGCTATAAGAACTTTTTCTTTATACATGCATCAGGAAGAAATGACTGGAATTCAAAATTAGCTAAGGAAAACAGGTCATTCTTTTATCCTGGTGTAGATGCATCATTCGTATTTACAGATGCTATCCCCGGCTTAAAAAATAATAAAATATTAAACTACGGAAAAGTAAGGGCTGCGTGGACCAAAGTTGGCCAGGTTAGTGTTAACCCTTATGCCTTAGATAATATAGTTACCAACGGAGCAGGATTTCCTTACGGTTCCACAGTTGGTTTTTCTATTAGTAATAACTTTGCAAATCCAGGTTTAAAGCCTGAGTTTACTACTGAAAAAGAAATTGGTTTGGAGCTGGGCTTTCTACAGAGCAGAATTAATTTTAAAGCTGCTTTATACGATACAAAAACAACAAATCAGACAATTCCTGCTCAAATTTCTGCTGCTACAGGTTTTACCAGTGCAACCATCAATTTGGGTAGTATGACTAATAAAGGTATTGAACTCGATCTTGTGCTTACACCATTATTAAACCTTGGGCCGGTAAAATGGAATTTTGGAGCTAATTTTGCGTATAATAAAAACCGGGTTGGCCAGGATCTTGGAGGCGAAATTTCTCTAACAAATTCTGTATATGCTACTCCGGGACTTCCTTATCCCAATCTGAAAACAAACGATTGGAAGAGGGATTCCTTACAAGGTAGTCGTGGAGATAATGGTTACTGGAAGCCGGGCACAGGACCTATTATAGTAGATGCAAAGACTGGTTTCCCAAGTCTTACATCGAATTTACCCAGCTGGGGTACTACAGTAGCACCTTATAAGATTGGATTAACAACTTCGTTTAATTATAAGTGGTTAACCTTAATTGCTGCGGCCGATGCGAGATTTGGCGCAGTTGTATATAATTCGATCGGCCAAAGTTTAGATTTTACAGGTATATCACAATATTCGGCCGCCGCCGGCCGCCAACCATTTGTTCTTCCTAATTCTGTAATTGATAATGGTTCCGGAAAATATGTACCTAATACCAATGTGGTTACCTCTACAGTGGCCACTAATGGAGAATGGCGCTTTTGGGCTAATACATGGTCACGTGCAGGATCACCCTATGTAAACAGTGCTGATTTTTGGAAAATAAGAGAGATATCCTTAGCATTTGAGTTTCCAAAAAGTTTAACACAGAAATTAAAAATCGTTCAGGGGGCATCTTTAATTTTGTCAGGCAGAAATTTATTCATGTTCCGTCCTAAAGATAATGTATGGACTGATCCTGAGTTTAGTGATGCAGGGACAGGTACAGGATCTACATTAAATGCTATTGGTTCTAATAGTATTTATGAAACTCCGCCAACCCGTATTTGGGGCGCTACCTTGAATATAAACTTTTAATATACATGATAAAAAAAATAAAAATGAAACAACTTTCATTCAATTACGTACTATCAGTTAGTTTATTGCTGGTACTATTTACATCCTGTAAAAAAGATCTGCTGGATATTAATGTGGATCCGAATAACCCAACCACCGCTTCAGCCAGTCCTGCATTAGTACTACCTGCAGCTTTGGCTACTACAGCCAGCATTTATAATAATCCTACTGCTGATTCCCGTTTCGCTTATGCAGGGTTATGGATGGGGCATATAGGTTATAGTGGCAACTATGCTATTGCAACTGAAAATCTTTCCTATAATTTAACCAATAGTTTTGCTGGCTCTAGCGTTTTCAATACTCTTTATGATAATATTGAGGATTATGATTTTGTGGAAAAGAAAGGTGCTGAGCAGGGGAATACTTTTTACCGGGCTATTGGGATACTTATGAAGGCCTATAATTATCAAACCTTAGTTGATCTATTCAATAATGTGCCTTATACACAGGCACTTCAAGGTACTGGTAACAGTAAACCTGCATATGATAATGGGAAAGCTATTTATGAGGACCTGGCAAAAAAGATGGATACAGCTATCCTTATCTTTAAAACTTCAGCATCAGCATATACGATACCTTCAAGTTCAGATATTATGTTTGGAGGTGATGCTGCAAAATGGCTACAATTTGCTAATACTGTTAAATTAAGATTGCTTTTAAGGCAAAGCCAGGTTAATGCAGGCCCTGCTCAATCTCAGGCTGCTGCTTTATCTGGCGGTTTTTTAACTACTGATGCAACTGTTCAGCCCGGTTATTTAAATTCATCCGGTAAACAGAATCCTTTTTATGGATCAAGTATTAATGTTGCCGGTACCTATGTACAAGATCTTTATCGCGCCGGCCAATATGCGGTTAGCTTTTTTAAGGCACACAATGATCCGCGTTTGGATAGGTTTTATAAGCCTGTTACAGGAACAGCGGGCACTTTCCAGGGCAATTATTTTGGTGAGCAAGGTTTCCCAAATAACAGGACTTCAGAATTTGGTCCAGGTGTTTTAAAATCATTCAGCCAGCCTTCAGTAATTATGTTAGCTGCCGAAAGTTATTTTTTGCAAGCTGAAGCTGCTGTAAGAGGATGGATTACAGGTGATCCTAAGGCATTATATCAAAAAGGAGTGGAAGCTTCATTTGCTTATCTTGGTTTAACTCAGGCCCAGGCATATTACAGCCAGGCAGGCGATAAAGAAGTAAATTGGGATGCAACAACCAGTTTACAGGAACGGATAGCTTTGATCATCAGACAAAAGTGGGCAGCATTAACCTTAATTAATGAATTAGAGCCTTATAATGACTATCGCAGGTTAAGATTACCACCGGATGTGCCTTTGTCATTGAGTCCACAATCTACAGGTGCAATACCTAACAGGTTATTATATCCTCAAAGAGAATATGAAGTAAATCCTGAAAATGTAGGGGCACAGGGTTCGGTTACTGCAACTAATAAGGTTTGGTGGATGCCTTAATATCAATAATTGATAATAACAATAAAATAATATTATTATGAAATATAAAATTTTAAAATCAGCATCAATAAGTTTTGCAGCAATCATAATGCTTGTGATGTCAGGATGTTTAAAAAAGAATGATGCGACATTCACTGATTTTGCAAGTACAAAGGATTTTGTGATATTGCAGAACGCCGGGTTATCAAATTTTGGCGCTACAGCTTTTAACAGGGGTAGTGATACAGTTAGATTGTTAGTAAGAGTCGATTTGGCTTCTGCTTCAAATTCTTCATCGCCTACAACTGTTATCTTGGGTATTGACAATGCTGCCATCACTTCATATAATGCTGCCAATCCTAATGCTGGGTATGTTGTTCTTCCCTCTGCTAATTTTAAACTATTGAGTAATACACTAACTATACCGGCGGGACAGCATTATGCTGAAACTACTTTAGAGGTATATACAAAAGGTCTTAATCCTGCAACTAGTTATATGGCACCCATATCAATAGTTGATGCATCCGGTAAAAGTTTAAGCAGTAATTTAAATACCATATTATTCCATACAATTGGTAACCCTTTAGCAGGAGTTTACAAGAGGGATTTTTACAGGTATAATGGTACAGTAGATACCACGGGTGCTCCAAACTCTACAGTTACGATTGGTACGGTATTGTCAGTATCTCCGACAGGACCAACTACTTTGCTTTTCCCTGACCAGTATATGCAAACATTTGTTGACCCACCCAATGGTATCTCTTTATCTTTTACAAACAATAATGGTGTGCTGAGCAATTTTACTGCATTCTTGGATGCTGCAACAAAGGCAAATTTAGCGGCTGGCGGTTTTAAAATTAATATTGCACCAGTACTTGTAAAGGCTATAATTGTAGGTAACGCAGCCAATGGTTATGCCGGATCTACTTTCCGGTTTTATATGTCATTAATTAACAGCTCGGGAGGTACACGTACTTTGATAGATAACTTTGTAAAGCAATAAAATATATAATTAATAGCCATTAAAAAAGCTGCCTCATTAGAGGTAGCTTTTTTATTTAAAATATAGAGTACGTGTAATAACTTTCATATTTTTGTTTTATGGATATTCCAAAAGATCAACCCAATCAATTAAATATTGAAATTTCAGAAGAAATTTCAGAAGGGGTTTATGCAAACCTTGCAATAATAACCCATAGTCATGCTGAGTTCATCGTAGATTTTGTAAATGTAATGCCGGGCACACCAAAGAGTAAAGTAAAGAGCAGGATTATATTAACGCCTACGCATGCCAAACGATTTATGAAAGCAATGATAGATAATGTAAAAAAATTTGAATCAGTAAATGGGAATATCCAGGATATTGAAGCAGTAGAATTGCCTTTTAATTTTGGTGGGCCAACTGCACAGGCTTAAGAGTAGTAAGTCTATAGCCAAGAGCCTGGAGTCAACAAATTAATTACATAAACTTTTCCGGATTTTGAATCATATACCATAAAAGTTTTCCTGCTTCTGTATTTAAAGCTGTAAGATGTACATGGTCAGTTTTATTTAAATAATTACAATCAAACGCAAAATCAAGCCATACCTCAGTTTCGGTGTTTTCTGTTTCACTGTCATTAAGTTTAGAAATAAAATAGTCTTTATATCTCCTTCTCTTATAAGCCTCCGCAATATTTGTACAAACAGATCGTGAAGACCTTCTTATCTGATCAGTTAAAGAATATTTTTCCTCAGGAGGAAAGTTTTTACTGGTATGAAAAATTTTCATTGCTAATTCATAAGCTTTTTTATAAGAAATTAAATCTTTATAGGTGCTCATAATTTCTATTTTTATTTTAATTTTTTTTTCCTACTACAAAATATGACTCCTGACTCCTGACTAAGGGCTATTGGCTATCTAAAGAATTCCTTCATCTGCGAAGCTATAATAACCATCTTCACTCACAATGATGTGATCCATTACTTTGATATCGAAATATTTGGCTGCTTCTTTAATTTTTAAAGTAAGTTCTTCGTCTGCTTTACTTGGTTTTAAATTACCTGAAGGATGATTATGACATAGCACAATTGCAGTTGCATCTTCCTCCAATGCCCTTTTCAAAATTATTCTGGGATCTGCTACAGTACCGGTTATCCCACCTTTGCTTATAATTTCAAAATGATTTATTTTATTACTTCTGTTTAAAAAGACAACTGCGAAAATTTCATATGCATAATCTTTTAAAGTGGCTTTTAAATATTCCGCGATATCATTGCTGGATTTTATAGTGGTTTTTAACAGCGAAGCAGCTGCCTGTCTTCTTCGGCCTAATTCAAGTGCGGCTGCTAATGTGATAGCCTTGGCTTCTCCAATTCCTTTTATTGTCATCAAATCATTTACTGATAATTTCCCAAGTTCATTCAAATTATTTTTACCTAAAATCAAAACTTCTTTCGCAAGTTCAACTGCACTTTTTTCTTTATTTCCTGTATTTATCAAAATTGCTAATAATTCTGAATCGCTTAATACCACTGCCCCTTTTATTAATAATTTTTCCCGCGGCCTGTCATCTACAGCCCAATTTTTAATTGACGTGGAAGACTTGTTGAAACTTTTCATGCATGCAGGCTTATACATCGCAATTTAAATTATAATTTCGCCCAACATCATTTCTTTCCAAAAGTTTCTGCGATGCATTCAAATGTAAAAATTTTTTCAGGTACCGGATCACAACAACTTTCCAAACAAATTGCATTAAAGTTTGGCGAGCCTCTTGGTAGAATTAATATTCAAAAGTTTAGTGATGGTGAAATCAGCGTGGAATTCCAGGAGAGTATTAGGGGACAATTTGTTTTTTTAGTGCAAAGTACTTTTGCTCCTACAGATAACCTGATGGAATTATTATTGATGATTGATGCCGCAAAAAGAGCATCGGCATATAAAGTAATTGCGGTTATTCCTTATTATGGTTATGCCCGGCAGGATAGAAAAGACAGGCCAAGAGTAGCTATTGGCTCTAAACTGGTAGCTAACATGTTAACAGCGGCAGGAGCTGATAGGGTTATCACCATGGATCTTCATGCTCCACAAATCCAGGGTTATTTTGATATACCGGTGGATCATCTGGATTCATCAGCTATTTTTATTCCTTACATAGAAGAACTAAAGCTTAAAAACTTAACCTTTGCTGCGCCTGATGTAGGTAGTGCAAATCGTATCAGGGAAATTGCAAGTTTTTTTGAAGTTGAAATGGTTATTTGCGATAAGCATAGAAAGCGGGCTAATGAAATTACAAGCATGGTAGTTATTGGTGATGTAGATGATAGAGACATTGTTTTAATTGATGACATTTGTGATACTGGTGGAACATTGGCTAAAAGCGCAGGCTTATTAATGGAAAAAGGAGCAAGAAGTGTAAGAGCTTTTTGTACTCACCCTGTGTTAAGTGGAAATGCATATGAAAATATTGAAAAAAGTGATTTGATTGAATTGGTTGTATGCGATACCATTCCAACTCAGAAAAAGAGTCCCAAAATTAAAGTAGTATCTGTAGCTGATCTATTTGCGATTGCTATACGAAATGCAGTTGAAAATAAAAGCATTAACAGTTTATTTCTTCGCAGCAAAATGATGAACAAGAAATAATAGGTAGCTATCAAAAAGCAATAAGGTCCGCATATATTTTATTGTTATTGCCGATTGCCGGTTGCCGGTTTTCCCTTACCTTTGCGCCTCAAAATAATTATATAATAATGAATACTATTACAATCGACGGACAACTCAGGACCGATTTCGGGAAAGCAGCCACCCGGCAACTTCGCTCTGAGGAAAAAGTGCCAGGTGTAATTTATGGCGGTGCAAAAGAAATAAACTTTTCAGCTCCGGCAACTGCATTTAAGACTATTGTCTATACACCAGATTTTATGTTGGCTGAACTTAATATAGATGGAACTACATATCGCTGTGTATTAAAAGATCTACAGTTTAATAAAGTGAGCGATCACTTAATTCACGTAGACTTTCTCGAATTAGTTGAAGACAAAAAAGTTACTGTTACCGTGCCTCTAAAATTTAAGGGGGTTCCTGCTGGTGTAAAAGCGGGTGGTAAATTGGTAACTAAAATAAAATCGCTGAAAATAAAAACACTACCAAAGTATTTACGTGAAAATATTGAAATTGATATTACACATTTAGAGCTTAATGATAACCTTCGTGTTCAGGATGTAAAGGCAGAAAATATGGAAGTGCTTAATTCACCTCGTATTCCTATAGCTTCTGTTACTTTAACAAGACAATTAAAACAGGAAGAAGCAACTACAGTTAAAGCCCCAGTAGCTGCTGCCGCTGCTACCGCCACAACTGCTGCACCAGCAGCAAAAGCAGCAGCAGCACCAGCTGGTAAAAAATAATATATATAATTTAAAATATGCGATATGCCCTCAATTGAGGGCATATCTCTTTTAATTGCAGAGTAAACTTTACTTACCTTAGCGCACTAATTTTTAAATATGGGAATGGATAGAAATACGATTATTGGATTTGTATTATTAGCGGTTTTATTTTTCGGATATTTTTATTATTCCAAGCAGGGTCAATTGGCCCTGGAAAAGCAGAATCAGCACATACAGGATTCAATTAATAGGTTAAAGCCAAAAACGGATAGTATACTTGCCAAAATAAATGTTGCTAAAACAGATTCAAGTGTAAAAAGCACATCTTCTGCTTTTCAACAGGATTCGGTACCAAATATTGAGCAATTAACAACTTTAGAAAATAATGTAATAAAAATCGTTTTTACTAATAAAGGAGGCCAACCCAAAATAGTAGAATTAAAAAAGTTTAAAACATTCGATGGTAAACCTTTAATTCTTCAAAATGGAAGTTTTAATAAAATATCTTACCCGATAAATACAGGGATAAATCAAACAACCCAAACAGCAGATCTTTTTTTTAAATCTCAAAAGGTTATTACTGCTGATGGTAAAAGCGCTATCACCTTTACACTGCAGAATGCAGAAGGTCAAATTATCGAACATCAGTATATCCTTCCGGAGAACAGCTATATGCTGGACTTTAATATAGTATTGAATGGCGCTGAAAAATTAATAACACAAAACAAAATTAATCTGGTATGGCAGGCACAGGCGCTACAAGTGGAAAAGGATATTCAGCACGAGAATCAACAATCACATATCTCTTACGTAAAAGATGGCGATTATGATTTTGAAAGCCTGGGTTCAGGCAATGATAAAAAATTTGATAAGCCCGTTGATTGGATCACGCTTAAGCAACAATTTTTTGCAACAGCAATAATAGCTAAAAATAAATTTGAAAGTGCAGACGTACAATGGAAGGTTCCTGATACTAATACTCATATCATAGCACAGGTAACTTCTAATTTTCGAATTAATGTTCCTAATGGTTCAGTTGCAAGTATTCCTATGCAATTCTTTTATGGCCCCAGCGATTATAAAATTTTAAAATCTTACGGCAATCAAATGCATAATATAGTTCCGCTGGGTAGCGGGATGTTTGCATTTGTGAAATATATTAACCGTGGGTTTATAATGCCGGTTTTTAATTACATGGGCAGCAAGTTTGCAAGCTATGGGTTGGTGATCGCATTATTAACGATTGTAATCAGGTTGTTAATTTCACCACTTACATACCAGAGTTACTTAAGCGGAGCAAAAATGAAATTGCTAAAGCCGGAGATAGACGCTTTAAAAACCAAATATGGAGATGATAAACAGGCTTTCGGTATGGAGCAAATGAAGTTGTTTAAAAGCGCAGGGGTAAATCCTCTCGGAGGTTGTATACCCGCCTTATTGCAAATTCCCATATTCTTTGCTTTATATAATTTCTTTAATTCAAATATTTCTTTACGTGGGCAAAGTTTTTGGTGGGCCAAAGATCTTTCAGCTTATGATTCTATCTATGATCTGCCATTTCATATACCCTTATACGGTAGTCATATAAGTTTGTTTACCATTTTTGCTGTGGTTACCAGTTTGCTTATTTCTTTATATGGTATGTCTAACATGCAGGATACCGGTAATCCCGTAATGAAATATATGCCTTTTATTTTCCCGATTATTTTATTGGGCGTTTTTAATAACCAGCCGGCTGCATTAACCTGGTATTATACTGTATCTAATGCTATTACTTTAATTATTCAGTTTGTTATACAGAAATACATAATTAATCATGAAAAGATATTGGCCCAGTTACAGGCAAACAAAAGTAAACCTGCAGTAAAAAGTAAATGGCAGGAAAGAATTCAGGCTATGCAGGATAACAATCAAAAATTGCAAACCATGAAACAAAAAGCCAATAAAGGCAAGAAATAACACCCATGATTTTGCAACCATTTATCACGTTATGAGGTCTTATTTATAGCTCTTCAACGAGTTAGAATAATAATATGAAAATTTTAAAGACTGTATATATTGTAACGCTTTTCTTAAGCACATTTACCTTAAAGGCACAGAAAATAATTTCTGAAGGTACATTGGTATATAATATTTCTATTCAAACAGGAAGTAATGAGCCTAAAATGGCAGACATGCTGGATGGTGCTACGACTACCATTTATGTTAAAGGAAATCAAAGCAGGAGTGAACTGGTTAGCGGATTAGGAAGTGAAGTAACTATTTATGATTCAAAAAAAGGATCAGGAATTATCTTAAAAGATTATAGCGGGCAAAAACTTATGATAACGCTAACTAAAGAAGATTGGGATAAAAAGAATAGTAAATACGAAGGCATAACATTTGAAACAACTAATGAAACCATGGAAATTGCAGGATACAATTGTAAAAAAGCAATTGCAAAGTTAAAAGATGGAAGTTCATTTGTAGTTTACTATACACTGGAGTTGGAAATGGCTGATAAAAATTATGATTCACAGTTTAAAAATCTGCCCGGACTTGCATTACAGTATGAATGGCAGTCTGGTAAAATGAAGTTTAAATATACATTGTCAAAAATAAATTTTGATGCCGTGTCCTCTTCAAAATTCGATATTCCAAAATCCGGTTACAGGGTTATGACATACAACGAAACAAAAAAATAGGATTTATAAAAGATGTAGCCACATAAAAAAACCCGAAGTTTTTCGGGTTTTTTTATTATTATAAAGAATTATAATTATTTCGATTTATTTCGATCTGATTATTAACTTATATCCTGAAGCAGGAGTGTAGGATTGAATTAAAACTTTTTGCTTGTATGGCAGAATATAAATAGTATTTCCTTTTTGATAGCTAACTAAAGTATTAGTAAATATTGAATTACCAATCTGTTGTTTGTTTAGCAATGTATTGCCCCTATAAGTAAGTCCGGATTTTAAATTAAAGGAAATAGAATTTTTTAAAGTACTAAGCGTCACAATATTAAAATGAATCTTATTCCTTCTTCCAAACCCACCTCTGTCAGCTATAGCAATATAACTTACAAAACAAATGAGTAATATTATTACAGATATTTTGGAAACTTTGATCATTATAATTTAGATTGCTCTAACAAATTTAACAAAAAATCCTGAATTTCCTATACAAAATGTTATATTTTTTTTGATTTAATTTTAACGCAGAAGTTTAAGAATTCGTATATATTTTTTAAAAAATAGTATTAATTTCAGGTTAACTATTTAAAAAATGAGAGAAAAACCGTACAGGGAAGATCGAGAAGGAATAATCGAATTGCTTCAGCAATATGATAATATGAAGCAAGGAAGTGGTTATATATTCATTGAAGAAGATGCTTTTGAACAAATTATTGACTATTTTGATGAAAAGGATGATTTATCATCAGCACTGGAGGCAGCCGAATACGGCATACAACAATATCCCTACTCTTCTATATTATTAATTAAAAAAGCTGACCTTTTAATAGCCAAACGTAATTATAAAGAAGCCTCAACCCTTTTAGAAAAAGCAGAACTATTAGATAGAGGCGATATCAATTTATATATTCTTAAAACAGATGTTTACCTGGCCTTAGATCAACAAAAAAAAGCAGCTGATCTTTTAGAGAAAGCTATATACTTATTTGAAGGAGAAGAACGTATAGAATTACTTTTTGAATTAGCCGATGTATATGATGATTATGAAGAGTTTGATAAGGTGTTTAATTGTCTTAGATTAATTCTTGAGCAGGATCAAACCAATGAAGAAGCTCTTTATAAAATTTGTTTTTGGACAGATTATACAGGGCGGAATGAAGAAGGTATAAAATTACATCAGGCAATTATTGATGAACATCCATTTACAGAACTTGCATGGTTTAATCTCGGCGCTGCATACCAGGGTGTAAAGCTTTACGAAAAAGCTATTGATGCATATCAATACGCAATTGCCATTGATGAAAAGTTTGATTATGCATATCGCAATTTGGGAGATGCATATTTGCGTATCCGTAAATATAAAGATGCAATAGAAGTATTACAAAAAGTATTAGAACTAACAAGACCGGAAGATGTAATTTATGAAGCCCTGGGACATTGTTATGATAAATTAAAAAACTATGCGCAGGCAAGATTTCATTATCGCAAAGCTTCGCATCTAACACCTGAGGATAGTCATTTGCATTATAAAATTGCCTGCAGCTACATGAATGAGCAACAGTGGGAAAGTGCAATAAAAAACCTTGAGAATGCGATGCGTATTCAGCGCTCCCGCCCCGATTATAATTTTGCCCTGGCTCAGTGTTATGTGCAATTAGATAAAACTAAAGATGCTATTATATATTTTTCAAACTTTATTAAAGCAAGACCAAAAAATATAAAAGGCTGGAAAGAATTAATTAAATGTCTTTACAATGCCGGTTTTTATGAAGAAGCCCTGCAGCAGGTTCATAATGCCTTAAAAAATACCACCAATAAACCATTATTAATTTTTTATAAAGCTGCAATTCTTTTTGCATTAGGAAAATCAAAAGAAGCGTTGTTATTATTGGAATCAGCAATAGAAAATTATCCAAAACTGATAAAGCAACTGGTAGATATAGAACCTTCCTTATTACAAAATCAACACGTTGTTTTATTAATAAGTAAATATAAAAGTAAATAGCTTTTTTAACCGTTAATCATTTTTGCTAATGATTTTTTGCGTGTTGTATCTTCACAACTTATCTTTACCGCAACCCTTAAATAGTAATCATGAATTTTAATCTTACACAGATACCTGAAAGGAATAGTAAGCCCCGTGACCATGGTATTACAATGGTAATGGATAAAGGTCTTAGTATTGAGGAAGCTAAAAATTTTTTAAGCGTTGCCCATCCGCATATTGATATTATAAAGTTAGGTTTCGGAACTGCTTTTGTAACTCCTGATCTAAGGCAAAAAATTGAAGTTTATCAAGGGTATGATCTTCCTGTTTATTTCGGGGGAACTTTATTCGAAGCTTTTCTTATCCGTAATCAGTTTCAGGATTATATAAATATTTGTAAAGATTATAATATTACTTATGTAGAAGTTAGTGATGGGTCTATTGATATTCCTCATGCTGAAAAATGTGGATACATTGAAAAACTTACAAAAATAGGAATCGTGTTGAGTGAAGTTGGAAGCAAAGATGCAGCTCACATTATTCCACCTTACAAGTGGATTGAATTAATGAAAGCCGAGCTGGAAGCCGGTTCTACTTATGTAATAGCTGAAGCAAGAGAAGCAGGAAACGTAGGTATTTATCGCGGTACCGGGGAAGTTAGAGAAGGTTTGGTACAGGAGATATTAACGCAGATACCTGAAGAAAAAATTATTTGGGAAGCTCCGCAAAAAGCACAGCAATTATATTTTCTTGAACTGATTGGATGTAATGTCAATCTTGGAAATATTGCACCATCAGAAGTTATTCCATTAGAAACAATGAGGATAGGCTTACGTGGTGACACATTCCATTTATATCTTGATAAAGAAACTGCTTAATGAAATTGTATGGATTGATAGGTTATCCCCTGGGTCATTCCTTTTCAAAAAAATATTTTACAGAAAAATTTCAGAAAGAACGATTAGAAGATTGTGCTTATGAACTTTTTCCGATCACATCAATAATAGAACTTCATTCAATTATAAAATCAAACCCCGCTTTAAAGGGATTAAACGTAACTATCCCTTATAAAGAACAGGTATTGGAATTTGTAACAGAATCAACATCGGCAGTAAAAGAAATTGGTGCCGCTAACACAATTAAAATTCAAGACAATAAATTAATTGCTTACAATACTGATGTTATTGGTTTTGAAATTTCATTTGTAGAAAACCTAAAACCTTCTCATAAAAAAGCTTTGGTATTAGGAACAGGTGGTTCATCAAAGGCTGTTCAATATGTATTGAGGAAATTGCGTATCGATTTTTTAGTTGTTACAAGAAGTGAAGAACTAAAAGCAGGAATGATAAATTATCCAATGATTGATGAAACAATAATGAATGAGTATACCATAATTATAAATTGTACTCCCGCCGGATTATATCCTAAGGTTACCGAATGCCCGCAAATAGCTTATCAGCATATTTCTGAAAGTCATTATTTATTTGACCTGGTATATACTCCGGAAAAAACATTGTTTCTTAAAAATGGTGAAGATAAAGGTGCTGTTATTCAAAATGGATATGAAATGCTTATCATTCAGGCAGAAGAAAGCTGGAAGATCTGGAATGAAGATTAAGCAACCAAAATGGCTTTTAGTTTTTCAGGAATTGCAATAACTTTTTTTAATTCATAATTATAACAAACCATTGTTGTTTTTGCATTAGCAATTAAGATTTCTTCATTATTTTTTAAAGTAGTAAGCTTATAGAATAATTCAAAGCTAACTTTGGAAATCTCCCCAGCTGCAATTTTTACATTAATAATATCTTTATAAAAAGATTCATTTTTAAATTCAATAATAAGATCAGACATTATTAGACCTGCTCCGTGAATATTTAATTCAGTAGAATGACCATGATGTTTTAAAAACTGCATTCTTGCTTCATGAATAATTGCAACCAGCGAATCATTGCCAACATGATCCCCGTAATTAATATCAGTAATTCTAACAGGAATATTTATTTCTATTTCAAAAAATTTTTCAGGAAGATCAATTTTTATTCTTGGCATTAAAAACTATTTGCCATAAAAATAAAAGGAAGAAATTAACTTTTGCTTATTTATTATCCCTTAATGATTTGGTGAGTTCTACTATATCAAGGAAATTTCCAGGCGTAGGTGCAAGGGTATTGCCTTTCATTATCTCACGCCATTCATTTATTTTTTTATGCCATATGGGTTTTGTAGATACTTTAGTTTCTGAAGAGTCTATCAGGGTTGCCATTTTGGAAGATACTTTTACAGGTTGGCCATCCGGTCCTTCAATAGTAATATACCTGGATGTATTATCTGCAATTAAATTAGTATCTATCGTATCATTATTCTTTCTTACTGGTTTATTTTGTTCCTGATCAAATCCACCTGTGTGACGTTTATTATGTGCCAGCATCCGGTCATTGTTATCGGCATTATTTTTTAGCATGGCCTTTTCTTCTACCGGAACTGTCATTATTAAATTATTATTTACAACCGTATCTCTTTGTGAATTACCTGATGAAGTAACAAATTTTTCATTTGCAGTATTTGAAGAGCGATTACTAAAGAAGATGAAACAAAACACTATAAAGGCTATTGATGCAGCTGCTATGTAATAAATTGTATTTGTTTTCTTTTTTGATATAGGAATAACTTTCGCTTCATTGTTGTCCAGTTCGGCAGAAATAGCCTCCCATGCACCTTTTGGAGGTGTTGCTTCATAATTATACATCTTGTTTTTTACATTATTCATAGCTATAAATTCACAGCATCATTGCTGGTTCTGTTTAACCTGTTTTCAACCATTTTTTTTAATACCGTTTTTGCCCTCGCCAATTGAGATTTACTGGTGCCTTCGTTTATACCAAGTATATCTGCGATTTCTTTATGAGAATATCCCTCGATAACATGCATATTAAAAACTGCCTTATAGCCCGGTGATAATTCGTGTATCAACTTCATGATATCTTTTTCGGCAAGAGTATCCATCACATTCCATTCTTTATCCTCAATGTTTACTTCCTGTGTTTCTGAAACACTTTGCAAGTGCACCTTTTTTCTAAAACGTTCAATAGAAGTATTCACAAAAATTCTTCTTATCCATCCTTCAAATGAACCATCTCCACGATATTTACTTAAGTTTTTAAATATCTTAATAAATCCTTCCTGCAAAACATCCCGGGCATCTTCAGGATCTCCTGAATAACGAAGGCAAACAGCGTACATTTTAGGTGAAAATCTATGGTAAAGCAGTTCCTGCATTTTTCTATCTCCTTTTATGCATCCTTCTATTAAGTCGGCTTCAGATAGTATATGGTTGCTTGTGGAACTCAATTAATGTAAGATTTTTTTATTAGGTGCTATTTAGTTTTTATTGAAATTATTTAAAAAATCAATCAGTTTATCCATTGCTTTTTTCCTGTGACTAAACCTGTTTTTTTCTTCCATATCCATTTCTGCAAAAGTCCTTTCTGCTCCTGATGGCAGAAACACCGGGTCATAGCCAAAACCTCCTTCCCCTTTGGTATATGCAAGAATGGTGCCCTTACATATTCCTTCAAATTTATGTTCAATTCCATTAAGTATTAAAGAAAGCACCGCCCTGAACTGCGCATTGCGGTTTTTTAACCCATGCATTTTAAACAACAGTTTTTCAATATTTTTTTCAAAAGATTTTCCCTCGCCAGCATAGCGGGCACTTTTTACACCAGGCTCTCCATTTAAGGTCTCCACTTCAAGTCCTGTATCTTCACTAAAACAATTCTTACCTGTAAGTTTATAGATAACATTGGATTTTTCTGAAGCATTTTCTTCTAATGTGTCATATGGTTCTGGTATATCAATGTTTATTCCAGCTTCCTTTAAACTTATGATTTTGTAATTGATCCCGGGGATAGATTTTACTTCATCTACTTTATGCTGATTATTAGTGGCAAAAATTAAAGTATGCATATTAAAGAGAAAAGATTTGTTGAAGTACTGTCCATAATTTTCGTTTCAGGTCTTTGTTATTTTCTAATTCATCTAAAGATGGAACTGCTAAATAAACCTGGTTATTGTATGATTGTCTTTGAAATACTGGCATTACAAAAGGTAATTCTATTGCATCAGGAGAAATTCCGAACATTATTACTATTCTTGGTTTAAAACTATTTGATATTATCTTATAAGAAATTACGGGAGTAGCAGCGATATTTAATAACCCAATATCTTCAAGAGTTAATTTGCATGCAGTTAATATGCCTGATAAAAAAGTAAGCTGTTGATCGGTTACAAAAGAGGTATGGGGGTTATTTACCAATAACATTATATATTGTTTATTTCCTCCAAAAAAATTTAGTTCTTTATTTCCTGCTACTAATTGTTTTGTTTCATTGCTGTTTATATCAACCAATGTTTTCCGGAACAAATCCTGGATTACAAAAGCCGGAAGCTGAATATTATCTAAGCTCATAACTAATTACGTTCTGATTTTTCGTTTCTTTGTTGCAAATTTAAAGATATGATAGCAGCCGCTGATTTTAATATTACCAGGGTAGAAAGGAGTAAGCTGAACGAAATGAGTTTAGATAATATTCCCTTTGGTAAATATTTTACTGATCATATGCTTGAGGCGGATTATGAAGATGGCGAATGGAAAAATGTTGAGATAAAACCGTATCAACCCTTGCTTTTATCCCCATCATTGGCCGCATTGCATTACGGACAATCTATT
>JAYVEA010000034.1:0-18462 GCA_043749085.1 Chitinophagales bacterium | reverse complement strand
TTTTGAACACTAATCCATCCTCTCCTTTTACTTTGCCATTAATGACTGCAATTTTTATCTCAGGCCTGGTTTGCACTTCAAGGCTTATAGTGAGTGATCATACACAAAAAGATATTTACCTGGGATTATTATGTGGCCTCTGTTGCCAGTTTATCAGCGCAGCATTTCTCTTATAAAAAAACCCCGAAGTTACTCGGGGGGTTGTTGGTGTTCTCCTGTTGTGCCTAACAAAAAATCTTTAGGTCATGCGCCGTTCTGTTGTTACTTATCCATTCAGTAGAGGTGAGGTTAACAAGTATTTTTTTGTAGGATGATATAAGAAAAGACAACTGCCATTCTTTATAACATCAATAACTTTTTTATTTATTTTTTCAGGTAAAGCCGGACATCCAAAACTTCTTCCTAAAAAGCCGTTGCTATGCAAAAAATCGTCTGTTACATATTCACTGCCGTGAATTACGATAGACCTTTCATAAGCGTGATCATTAAAACCTTTTTCACAGCCTTTTAATTTTAATGCATAACCATGATCGCCTGAGTAAGTATTCAGGGTTATGTAAAAGCCAAGACTGCTTTTATGAGAATCAGTTTCGTTGGAAAAACTATTTGCATACTCCAATCCTGAATTACGGCCATGTGCAACTAAAGATTGAAACATTAATTTTTTTCTTTTTATATCAATAACGTATAAGCGTTTTTGATCAGAAGGTTTACTGAAATCAATAACTGTTATAATATTTTTATTGCGAACTAATCTTTTTTGTATAAGATTATTATAACCTTTTAAAGCAAGCTTAAACGCATTTTTCGATAAGCCCTTTTTTTCAAGATTCATTGAAGTATACACATCAGAAACATTGGTCTTTATTGATTCTTCAGAAACAAAATCTTTTGATGAACTGACTGAATCATTAAGAGCAATAGCTATAAACTTTGTTGAAGTTTTATTTCTTTTATAAGAAAAAGAAAAATTTATTAAAACAGGAAAAGCAAATAAAAAGGCTATCGGTAAACGGATAGATCTCAACATTCTTGTGGTTTTTCAGCGTTCAGAAATCAGAGGATCAAATGAATAATCTATAAGCGTTTTTTGAAAAAAATTATTGCCTTAAATGCGGCTAATTTTATTGCATTTATGAAATTCAGTACTAGTACTTGGCAGATAGTAATATTACTTAGAGGCTTTACGATTAGGCTATTAGAATAGATTCTGGCTTCTAAAAGAAATCTTAAAAAGATACGATTTAATATATAACACCTTCTGCTGGCATGATTATGGACTTATTTCCATACCCGCAATAAAATCCATTTTTTAAACCTTCAAAAATTAATTAAAATGAGTTTCGAAAATTTTCCAACCGGCAACGTTCCTGAACGAAAGCCTGTATCTAAAAAAAGCAATTACAATTACAAAAGCATCTTATTAGGTGTATTGATAGCTGCTTTAGCAAGTACATGGGCATATGTTATATGGGATAAAAACAAATCGAACGAACAAAAGCAGCAGCTTACTACTCAATTAACTACAAGCGATGCATCAAAAAATGATTTGCAGCGTGAACTAAACGAAGCAGTAATGAACCTGGATATGCTAAAGAGCACTAATGCAAAGGCTGAAAGTTTATTACAAACAAAAGATAAGGATATACAGGATCTTAAGCAAAGGATTCAAAAAATTATAAACGATAAAAACGCAACGGCTTCACAACTTGCAGAAGCAAGGAGATTAATTAAACAGCTAAAAGGAAATATCGAAATGTATGCCGCTGAGATTGAAAAATTAAAGAATGACAATGTGGTACTTACAGAAGAAAATAGAGTGGTTACAGAGGAAAGAGATGTAGTAAGAAGACATTTTGATTCAGCTAAAACTGTTATCAGCGAAAAGGAAAAAGTTATTGATATAGGTTCCACTTTACATGCTTCTAACTTAAATGTAACAGGTATAAAGGAAAGAAGTAATGGAAAAGAAAAAGAAACAACTACAGCAAAAAGGGTAGACAAATTAAAGATATCTTTTGATATTGATGAGAATAGAATCAGTCAGAGTGGAGTAAAAGAGATTTATGTAAATATTATTGCACCTGATGGTTCGGTAATTGTTTTACCTGAAGCAGGTGTTGCAAAATTTGTTACACGGGAAGGCGTAGAAAAAATGGCTACTAAAAAAGTAGAAGTTGATTATAAGCAGGGTGAACGAAAGCAGGTACAAATTGAATTAGCAAAAGCACAAAATTTCATACCGGGTGATTATAAAATTGAAATTTATAATAATGGATTTAAGATTGGTGAAGCAGTGAGAAGTTTAAAGAAAGGTGGATTATTCAGTTAATATATTTGTATCCAATATAAAGTAAAAGCCCGCTGGATTACCGGCGGGCTTTTACTTTATGCTCCCCCTCCCCGACTTGAACGGGGGACCCTCTGATTAACAGTCAAGGTTTTTTTGGTTTAATATGATTCCATATGGTGCTAATAAACATTAAATCAGCTATTTATAATTATCATCAATTCATATTATTTCATAAAAAACCAACATTCCTGTGCAAATCCTGTGCAAATATTTTGTACCTTAGAGTATAAATAATTGTTCAAATGATTAATACAAATATAGTGGTATCACTGGATACACGCCGTATGAAAAAAGATAATTCATACCCTGTTATTATGAGGCTAGGGCATAATGAAAGAACAACGTCAATCCCTTTAGGGATAAGTGTTTTGGAAGATGATTGGGATATAAAAAATAGAGTGGTTAAAAAATCTTATGTTGGATTATCTTCCGTAACTCGCTTAAATAATTTAATACAAAAAAAGAAAGCAGATGCAATGGATGTCATTCTGAAGTTGCATGAATCTGGTCAATTAAATCTTCTTTCTGTTACAGCAATTAGAGATAAAATTGTTCAAGTAAATACGAACCAATCTTTTTTTCACTTTGCAGGCCTACTTATAGATGATCTCAAAAAGGCAAACCGTATTGGGACAGCTCGCTCATATAAAGGCGTAATAAGTGTTTTAAAAACTTATAACAACGATAGAGATCTTCGTTTTCATGATATTACTTATTCCTTCCTCAGTAAGTTTGAAACACATCATAAAAGCAAAGGCAATGAAGCAAATGGACTAGCAGTATACATGCGAACAATTAGAGCAATATATAATAAGGCTATTAAAGAAGGTATTATTGATAAAGAGCTATATCCCTTTAATGACTATAAAATAAAAACAACTCCAACAGAAAAAAGGGCTTTGGATTGGAATTTATTGAAGAAAATAATTATGGCTAAACTCGCTCCAAATCATGCATGTTTTAATGCACGAAATTACTTTGTTGCAAGCTATATGATGTATGGCATGAACTTTACCGATATGGCTTATCTTAAAAAGACAGATATCAATGATGGTCGCATAATTTACAGAAGAAAGAAAACCAGTAAGCTTTATGATATAAAAATTACGGATAGCCTGAATAAAATTCTTAAACATTTTATAAAGCAAAACCCAGAATCAGAATACATCTTTCCTATTATTAAAAGAGAAACTTCAATACTTCAAGAAAAAGATATTCAATGGGCAAGAAAAGGATACAATGAAAAACTTAAGGATCTTGCTGCTCATTGTAAGATTGATAAGAATATTACCAGTTATGTTAGCAGACATTCATTTGCTACCCAAGCAATGTTGTTAGATGTACCTCTAAATGCTATTAGTACTATGTTAGGTCATTCAAGTTTGAAAACTACTGAAGTATATTTAAAAAGTTTACCTTCTAATATTCTTGATAATTACAATTCAGTGATTTTACAAAATAGAACTTAAATTCCTGATTACTACAATGCAAATATGAGTTCAACTCCTATCCCGGCAAGGGGTCTCTATTTCAATGAGCAGGAGAAATGGATATTTAATTCTTCCACGAGTTGAAAATCATTTATCCATCGTATAAGCCACTCTTGCACAAAACACCTTCATAACAGCATAGCCTTTTTAAACTTCATATTTTGTGATGTCAATTTTTTCCTTTCCAACGAATTTTTCTCTCCAAAACTTCTGAGTTAATTTCCCGTCTGTTAAATTGGCAACCAAAAAAGTTATCCATGCTTCTTGATATAAGTAATCATCATGAGCTTCATCGTAATGGCAGTATTTTGTATTTGTTTCGAAGGGGTCATGATTTTTTTCGAATTCATTATAAGGGCGAATGCCAAAAATGGCAAGAATACATTTATGGTCTCTATGATTAATTTTTGTAGGAATTTTTTTATTGACCTCTTGAATTATTTTTCCCGGTTTAAGCTTTCCTGGATTTATAACTTCGGCCTTAATCACTTTGTCTTTAACGAGAGCGGTTACTTTTTCGTAATTTTTTTTATCTGCCTCGGATAAAGAGTTCCAGTTTACAAATTCCACAGCAATATCATTCCTGTTTGTATTTGATATTTTAGGTATTTGAATTAATTTGATACTATACTCTTGCGAATTAAATATTTCCTCTTTTAAGGCGGACCTATATTTTTCAATAAATTCTTTTATATCTTTTACTTCAGTTGATAAAAGTTGTTTACTAGCCTGAACCTGCTTTGTAGTTCTAATTCTTGAAAATTGGAGAGAATAGGCTAAACTCTCATTTAATGCAAATTCGTTTCCAAAGAGTTTTATTAGTTCATTTTCGTAATTATACAATAGTGATTGACATTCTCCAAAAATCATAAAACCTACTTCGTCTTTGTCAATAGTTCGATGTTCAATTTTATTTCTCAATTTTATAAAGAATTCCAAGTTTGTTTTGACAGGTTCTGCCAATTGTCCATATTTAACTATTGAAGTTTTTAATTCCCACGCTTTTTTCTCTCCATCGATGATTTTATAGATACCTTTTTCTTTATAATAAAATTTATCCCCAATGGTGTGATTGAAATGTGCCTGCAAAAGCCTATTCCATGCCATTATCATATGGGTAATGTAACCTTCCACTCGAAAGGGAGTTCTCGGCTTATTATAAATTTCTACTGCTAATAATGCACATGCAATAGAATTTTCTAATTGTGATTTTGTTTTACCCTTTCTAAGTTGCATTTTTATTTTTGAAGTTTGATAAACGGAATGTTACAATAGGGAATCATGATTACGGATTTCTCCTGTCTTTTTTCGATAGTTATCTAATTAGTTTCATAACAGAGAATTATTTCTTCACTTAAAGTTCTTATTTTTATTCCATATGAATCTTTTCCGATGGAAGTAATTTGTCTAGAAGATGAAGCTTTTTATGCGCTTGTTGAGCAAGTTGTTCAGCGCATTAAAGAAAGCAAAGGAGTTAAAGAAGATAAATGGATTTCACCTGAAGAAGCCATGAATAAACTTCGCATTACCAGCAAGACTACCCTGTTGAAATTACGAAATGAGGCTAAGATTCGCTTTACACAACCGGAGAAAAAATTGATCCTGTATGATGTAGAATCCATTTATGAATATTTGGAAAAACATGCAAGAGAGACTTTTTAATTTAAAGATATGAATGAAGAAGAAAAATTTATTAAAGGGTTTAATAATGGATATACCCTGGCCGAACACGAACCTGAATTGTTGAATAAAATTGTAAAAAATCTCAATTCGACAAATGACTATGTTCAGGGAATTGTTTCAGGAAGGCATGAATTCGAACTGGAAAAATCACGAACTCTTTTAGATGATTTAACTAATCTAAGAAGCAAATCCCAGGATCGGGATATGGGTCTCGAAAGAGAGTAGTTGAAGTCTGCTATTAGACACTTTCTCGAGCTAATAAAATAAGGGCGAGCAATTTTTTCTTGACAATACCCTCTTAGGAACCAAATGGAGGGTTTGGCAAGAAAAAATTGATCATGGGTGGCAAAAGTAGCAGGCATATCGCTGCCATCGCAAAACCGTTTGAGTTATGCAACAACTTTTCTTAGTCCTGTTTGCGCCTTTCGAGAGCTACGTTTTTTTCTCTTTTCTTTCCGCAACTTGATAAATGCACTGAACTCTTTTCGTTCTTTGTCAGTCCATGGCTTGTCCAGAACATAGAAGTCAACATTTTTCGGTTCCCTGATAAATCCCATTGTTTTATTTTTTAAAATACTGATTAATTAATTTGTTTGCTGCCGGAGTTTCAATCATCATTTTCGTTCCTTTGAAATGAGTTGCAAAAAGGGTCTCTTGATAATGTTTAATCAAGGCTGTCTTGGCATCAAAAGCAAGATAGCCCTCATAACCTTTTTCAAAGGAAAGTTTGCAAGCAAAAGCTACTAAATTTCCCGGAATTCCTGTATAAAGTTTATGCGCCCCTTTGTTGAACTTTGCACTTTCAATTAGATGCATGTAAATGTGGTCACCCTGGTCGCTTAAACTTATTAATCCTTGGATAATTTTCGGGTTATCCTTGATTACAAGCTTGTATATTTCCCTGTCGGTAAGTTTAAGTTGTTCTTGCCATTTAAATAACCAATCTGTCTTATTTATTTGTTTCCTGTCTTTACTAAACAATTGAATGATCTCGGTGTCAAAAATATCACCCGAAACAGCATTTTCAATCGAGTTCGTTAGCTTGTCAATCTCAATATCAACTAATATTTCCTGCAGTTTTTCCACTCTTCGAAGATACGAAATTCAGGTCAAAAATTGATTTTGGAGTGGCAATATTAATTGACACGTATTTGTAAACAAATACAGAAATTCAGAGAAGAAAATTCGACATTAAAACGGTTGCAAGATTGCATCTCGCCATGGCGATTTATCAATCTGCCTTATCTGGCGAGATGCAATCTTGCGGGGAAGCGTCCCCGAACCCCTCAAATTAATTAGGAATGAAAGACACGATTTATAGGTTACTCTAAATCGTTATTGTCATCTGTTGGTAGTTCGTTGTCTTCTTCCGTGTGATCTTCTTTTTCAATATCATCACCCGGAATTCGTTCAACTCCTTCATCTTTTTCTTCAACATCTTTTTCAGAACTTATTGATTCCCGTGAATCACTTTGCTCCCGTCCTGAAGTACGGCTCTCACGGAGATCTCTAAGCTCTGATAATGTTTTTTCTTCTTTAATCTGCATGGCAGAAAGTTGGGCAACTTTCTCCTGGTAACCAATTGTAGTTAACCTAAATTTTTGGTCTCCCTCAAATTTAATCCCTTGTAATTTTTTTTCTTTTCCTCTGTAATATGGCTCGTGTCCTTCGGCTCTTAATTTGGTAAGAAAGTCATCTAACGACTTTGATTTTGCATAAACTGATTCAAGAGTTTTCATCAGTGTTTCTTTTTGAGATACACGGCCACCAGCTTTGGCTATTTCTATATTTTTTTCTGTTACTTTTTCTTTTGATCTTCCATGCCTTGGAAGGCTATGGATAAGCTCGGGATATTTTTTTCGTTGGTATTCATCCATTGCAATTTTGAGTTGATGAAATTCTGCGCGTGAAAGTCTATTAGATTCGCCAGTCAAGTATTTTACTCCAGACATTACCAGATGAATGTGAACATGATTTTTGTCAAAATGGGCAACACTTACAAAAAGGTTCTTATCATCCCGTAGCTTCATATATTGCTTTGCAATATCCTTAATCATTTTTTCATTCATAAGCTCCTTGTCCTTTGAGCTAAATGAAAGAATAGTATGATAGGTTCGAATATTATCAATCCTTTTTCTTAACCGGTATGATTCATTCTTGTCAAATTCCTTTGCCATTTTATCTATTGTCCTGCAACGAACATTCTTCCGTATAACAATCGGCTTTTGATTATTCTTGAAGAGTTTATCTTCTTTTTTGAAGAGATAATTTAAAAGCTGGTGGGTTCCTGATCTGCGGGTAAGGCTTTTCATTATCATTTACGTAAGAGTTTCAAGCAAATGAAATAATTGAGTTTTTGTTTGCGGGTTTTTATTTACCGTTTCGGTAATCAATTGCTCAATTGTTTTGGGATTATGTAATGAAACAAGCACTTGTCTTTCCAGATCAAATATTTTTTCTAAAATTATTTTACCTGTTTGCAGTTCAAGCACATTTTCATCTAACATTTCACGAATGGAGTTGTAGGTTACAGCAAGCAATTGCGCAATTCTTCTTACCTCAATCTGATCAGGAACAATGTATCTTTTGTCGATGTATGCAAGGGTACTTGTTTTTATAAATTTCGTTTTACTTATACTATGTTTTTTAGCTGCACAGATAAGTTCTGTTAATTCATCTGCAGTCCATGAAGTGGTAAGTTCTTTTTCTTCTTTTCTTTTCTTTCTTCGCCATTCAGTCTTGTACCTTTTCCAATAAGTTTTTCGTGCTAAGGTTATTTCTTCATCAGTTCCCGTTTCCAATACTTTGATTGAATCAAGATAATCATAGATGCCTTTTTTCTTAGCACGTTTCATAGAATGGAATGAGTGCTGGATCGGAAGTAACTTTTTCTGAGAGTTGATATGGTGGTAAAGTTGTGTGGCGATTTATCCAAATGTTTTTAAAATATGGAACCATTTTACATTTTAAAGGTGACTTGTTGCCAATTAAAATAATAGCATCATCACACATTCTTACCTCATCTGGGGTCATAAGTTCGCGAACTCTTTCAAGTCCTTTTTCTTCATCTGTGTACGAATATTTTCCTAAAATAAGAGACAATTCTTTCGCCGTATGAATAGGTTGCCCTTTAAGATAAATCTGACATCCACAATTCGTTTTTATTTGATGTGCTTCAGCCTGACCATATTGAGATATTAATGCGTTTTCATCTTGCATACAAAGCAGTATTCCAGAATTAAATTTTCTTATGTTTGAAATTGTTGTAGACAGTGCAGGGAAACGCATTGTTGCAGCCTCGTCCATTACAAAGAAAATAGACCTTTCATTTTTTTCCGGTCTACGGGAAAGCACATAATTAAAAAGGCTTTGAAAGAAGAGTGCAGACAAGGGCTTAAAATACATTAAGTCCTTTAAAGGATTGCACACGTATAAGGCCACAGGCTCGTCTCTAAGCAAATTAAAATCAATAGAGTTAGTTGCAGTCGTTTTGCATACTTCAGGGTCTGTAAAGAGGTTTAAAGCAGTTCTGGCAGAAGCTATAATTGATTGAAGAGTGTTGTTGCTGATTACTAGAGTGGCCTTGTATTGAGCCAATAAATCATCATCATTTGTTCTCGAAAACAACTTATCAACTTCCTTACCATCAACAGCAAACTTTTCTATGAGACGTAATACATTTTGCAAAGTCCTAAATTCCGGCTCGGTATAAAAAATCAAATAGCGCATGAATAAACTCAACAACATAACACTGCTCTGCTCCCAAAAAATATCGGCTTTAGTTTCACCCATTGAATTGCGAATAATTAGCAGTGCAACTTTTTGTATATCAGAAATTGTTTTGCAAGTTTCGAGTGGATTGAAGGATTCTGAATTTCTTGAACTAGAAAAATCCAATCGCAATATTTTATAATTTTTGCTTGCTAAATATGCGCTAGTCTTTTCATAGATCTCACCGGAAACATCATTAAAAATAATTGAAGAATTTCCTCTAGCCAGGGAGAATGCAGAACCTAAAATTATTGTACTGGTTTTTCCTGAACCTGTTGGCCCAAAGAGAGCACAATTTTCATGAGAACTTTTTTTCGTTAATGCTTTCGATCCTGTTACAGCAAAACCTAAATTAGCACTGGAAATATGCTCCCAACTATTTCCGAAGGCAGCGTTATAAGTGTGTTCATCTTTTTTGCTGAATAATGCAGCCAGTACAAAAAAGCAGACAACAATAATTATGAATATCATTTTTCGATTATTTTAAATGTGAATTCACCTAGTTTAATAAGAATGTTTCCAACGATCTTGCAACACCAGGCAAAGACCAATGCGCAGATTTTTAAAAGCAAAAAAAGTAATGAGCGTAAAGCATGTAGCAACGAAATTCCTATCGGATGCTTACTCATAATGTATACTGCGTATTGTTTGCCTGTACTTTAACAATGGCCCCGCGTGATTCCAATAAATATTTATACACCCCAATCATATCCATATACCTTTTATCCGCTTCAGAATTTTTTGGTGCGAACACAAAAAATATTTTAACTGCTCTTAAGTCTTTTGGAAGTAAATGTGTAGCCTCAAATATCTTTGATACTTCAATTGGGGTTTTGTGTAATAATTGCTGGCTAGATTTTTTATAACAATTGAAAAGTTCGGAATTTTCTTGTAAGTCAGAAAACACAATCAGTATATTTTTCTCCGCATGATTATTTATCATTTCCTGAATTTCGTTTGAGATGATTCTGAAACACTCAGAATTATGTAATGGTGGGGAACATTTATTTTCTGTAATCAACCCTGTTACAGCTTTTCGGATTGCATTATAAAATGACGCGATTAGTTTCTCACGATAATTCGGATCATCTTGGTTATTATCTTTCTCTGAAATTGAGCCGTCCGGTAAATGAAGATATTTATCCGAGTTTAATTGCTTGTCTGTAAGAGTGCAAATTTTAAAACCTGCTTCAATATTTTTGTTGGAATTAAATTCATACAATTTTATTATTGCTTCTGCATCCGGCAGCATCGTCTGCTGATCTGTTACATCAAGAATAGTTGTGATAAACGTTGAATGTTTTACTTCATTTGTTGATTCTTTGCATGAGCACCACAATAAATTAAGTGACAGAAGAAAAAGTATTTTTTTCATTTTGAGTTCTTTTAAGGTTATCAAAAAATAATCTGAATTTGAAAATGGGAGGATAACTAAAAAAAGCAGGACACAATCCATCAGTCCTATATCTAAGATTTGCGGACTTAAAAGCTTCCAATCCATTTTTTGCTATCGCCTGTAAACGGTTTTCAATAGCCATGGCGAATTCAAATCGTGCTAAGGCTTCGCCTGCTTTTTCTGTTGCCTGCTTTTGAATAGCATCGATTGTATTACAAGTTGATGTGTTTTTACTAAGTAGCTCTTTGATCTCCTTACATGCTCTATCATAAGCTTGATCACTATTACGTTCCTCCTCTGTTTTACAAACGTGGATTGAAAATAAAAGTGCTGTTACAAAAAGTAAAAAACTTATGATTGTAATACTCCATCCAGACACATCCCCACTTAATGGTATAGAAAATTCATTTATTTGAGAGTTAAGATTTGCGGCCTGGTTGTAAGCTGTTGATCGTAAATGTCCCAAGAAATAAAATCCAAGAAACGCAGGAATTAAAACAATTGAATAACGGAAAATCCTTTGCAGTTTTGTCTTTGCTTTTTGAATATATGCACCAAGAAAATGGCTTCCAAAACCTATAGCAACTGCAACACCTACAGCTGAAAAGAAAGATGGAATTTTCGGAATGGGGGCAGCTCTAAATGCTTCATAGGCAAAATCTAATTCGGCCAAAGCGATAAGCGCAGCGCTCATATAAACACACCTACGCAACAGTCTTTTTTGAAGATTCGGAGAACATTCTTTTTTTTGTTGTTCAAGAGGTCTTAATTTATGTTCGTCTTCAACAAGAGAAGCTTTTAGTGGGTTTATTTTATCTTTTGCTTCTTCCTGCGCTTTTTTAGCCATAACCATTCCTGAAACCGGAGTATTGATCTGATGATTTTTATCAATTTGCGATTGAACCTGGCTTTCAATATAATTCATAGCAAAAGCACGCAACTCGGCCTCAGTTCCGGGTTTATTCAATACACCACTTTGTTTGCCTTCAACCTGGCAATGACCGATTAACTCTTTCTCAAATTCATTTATTTGTTTTTCTTGATCTTGATCGATAAAGTTTGAGCGGCTTGTTAGGTTCATAAAATATTTTTTTTAGTTAAATAATTTTTTGTCCAATTAAATTCTTGATATTATGGATACTAAGAATTAATCTGTTGTCAACTGCTTGTTTTATTAATTGCGATGTATTTCTGAAAGTGTGAGAACTTAGAATCAACTTGAGTTTGTTCTGCCTATTCAGGCTTTGGATTGTTCTGCAATAATCTCCGTCATCCGCCACAATTACTGCTCTATGATATTCGGTTTTATAATCCATCACGTATGATGCTAAATCCGCGTCTACATTACCTCCATCAATAACTCCGTTGCTCAATTGTTTTACTTCGCGAAATTCTAGAGTAAATCCAGCGTTTCTTAATTTCCTGTATAAATATTCAAACTCTTTAATGTAACCCAAAAAAGCAAGGGCTTTTGTTACATTCAATTGAACACTTAAATAATTTCTAAAAGGAACCCAATCAATTTTCCATCCTCCATCCTTAACACCTTGATATAAGTTTTGCATATCTATAAATGCCCAATTACTTTCCGGGGTAAATACTTTTTTATTTTCTTTAGCACTAGTATTAAATACCAAATTATTTTTAAAAGTGAATGCGTTATTTGTATGTAAACCAGGTATCATTTTAATAATAATATTTTTACTCACTCCATGCTTCCCAAAACTCTATTGCCAAACCTTTTAAGCCGTCCTTAGTCGAGATGTGGTATCTGGTAGTTGAGCACCAAATGCATGAGGTAGTAACCACAAGGATGTCATCAAGATCGTATAGCTTTTTGTTTACCGATAGATATATTAAACCGTTTTGTAGGAGTTGAAAATTTTGTATGAAGCCTTCTGTAAGCGCTTTGGTTAGATCAGGAAAACAATGAGGACAATAATTGTATTTACGTTCCATAACCATGTTTTTTTAAGATGGTCGGAAACAGCAGAGAGGGCTTGACTTTGGATTATAAAAGGAGTATAATGCGGCCTAAGCTATTTGGTTCCTCTTTAACCTTCTAGTCTACCCTCGGACTGCGAATCCGAAGGGAAATCACCAATGAAAATTGGTGATTTTTGTATTCACCAATTGAACAAAAGACGTTATGTAAAACAACAATATTTCTGAACTTGAAATTGTAGGATTGGGAAGAAGTTCCTTAATGTGTTTTCGGAAAAATGATCAATTTCCGAAGCTAGAATGTTGCATTTTTACCTATAGAAAAAATTTATCGATGCTGTCCTGGTCAATAAATTCATTAAAATTATCTTCTAATTTATCGAATCTAATTTGATATCTCAAGCTGTTAGGAGAAAATAATTTTATTGTGCTTTCTGAAACATTAATTGAAGAAATCCATAGTGGATTGATTTTAAATTTTTCTTTCTGACCATCTAATAAAGTTCCTTCAATAAAAGATAAAGATTCAATAATACTATTAAAAGAGTCACTAGGGTACTTGAATGAAGATGGTGGTTTAATTGAATGTGAAGATTGAATTATTTCTTCATTTTTAATATAAAAAAAATAATAATAATCACTATTATTTTTTCTTTTATCCATTACTACAAACAATATATCTCGAAGATTTAAACGCTGGTTATCAATTATTAGACCTTCACTGGTTTCAAAGATTTTTTTCATTTTTGGATTGCTATATAAATAGTCAATATAATTTTTGTTACCGTTTTCTTTAAGGATTAAAATTTTTTCTTCATAATAATTTAAGAAGCTAAGTATATCATTTTCGTTTTCTGAATTGACAAAATAATTATATGTTACAGAATATTCTTGCTGATTTTCTTTGAACCTGCCATCAATATTTGAATGCATTACCTTATAGATATGTGCTGACTTTATAATACTAGTATACTCCGTTTTTTCAATAGTTTTACTGGCTATCTTAAATAAATCCGTTCCTTTGCCTCCTCTAAGATTTTGATCAGAGAAAATAATATCTATATTCTTGTAATATTTTTGAATGTATTGACTTGCTTCCTCAAAGTGATTATCTGAGAAAAATGTTTTTGTATCATAATTATATATTTGTTTGGAGCTATAATATAGCTTTACAGCCCTTTCAACTTTTTCAGCAAAATCAGGAAAGTCGTCGACTATAGTAAAATTTCTTCTGGCCATTTTTTTAATATTTTAAATGATACTATTACTCCGGAATCATCTTTCTTATTAATAATATTTTCAGCTGTAAAAACAATTTCATATTTTTCATTATTCTCATTATAATTTTTTACCTGGTTCAATATTAGATTTATGCCTTTATCCTGTTCTTTATTTTCCAAGTCGAGCAATTGAAATCCCATACCATTATCCTCAATTAAAAAACTATAACCATTTTCCTGATTCCATGCATTAACTGTGACTGTTATGTTTGTCTTACCAATTGCTCCATGTTTAATAGAGTTTGCAATAAAACTTGTAATCATGTTTTTTGGTATTTCCAGATTTTCTATTTCGCTATTACCTGAAAAATTTGTAACAATATTTGGAACAGTTTTACTTCTTACCATATATAGATATACTTCAGAGGAAATTTTAGCAATTTCAACTTCAGCTTTAATAGTATTTGTTAGAGAATTGCCTGTATGTTTTGTTGCTAAATAATATGCTTTGAATTTTTCAACTGCTGAAACAAGTTTAGATTTTGATTCTTCGTGTATGTTTTTAATATAGTCCGGTAGGCTAGGAATGAATTTATCTATATCGTGATTAATTGCAAGAGTTGATAATAGTTTCATTTCCACATTTCTTTTTTCTAAAATTAACTTGTAATTGTTTTCTCTATTTTCCTTAGCAATTCTCTCCGCTTCTTGTTTTTGGGCAAGAATTAATTTTTCTAATTTGCTGTTTTCATTTTTTAAACCTTTGTTTTTTCTAATTTGCTTGTTAATGTTTAGCCCAAGGAAAAAAGAAACCATTATTAGTACGATTGTGACAATTGCAGCAGTCCAATAGGCATTATTTCTTTGTTTCTTTGCAATGTCTGCAGTCCTTTGGAAGTTATCAGCATCCTTTTCATACTTGTTCGAAAGTGAGCTATAATAAAGAGCTGAATTATTAAGCCTTCCTATCTCTTTTTGTTTAAGGAAAAGGGAATCTGAGTAGTTGCGATTTAATAATCCTAGAATTGAAGTATCAGATTTTAATACATTAATTCCGCTAATTAATCTCATCCTTTCATTTCTCAATAATGAAATAACATTATTAAATAATTGTTTTTCTTTTGCTCTGTTTCGATCTACCCATCCAGCTTTACTGTCTGACTCAAGTTGTAATAGCTTGGGGTAATACTCTAAGTGTTGTCCTTCAAATTGAAGATAGTGATTGCGATAGGTTAAGGCGGAATCACGATAGCTTTGCAATAAATCAGTTTTCTTACTCAGAGAATCATAAATTTCATTTTTTAGACGATAGACTTTATCAAGTAAATCATAATATGAAGATTGACCAAGAATATTGAAAAGATTTACATTGTTATGTATTTTATTAACATAAACTAAAGCAGAGTCATATTTATTTAATATAAGATAATAATTTGCCCGTTGCAAAAATTCCCAGTAATATCCAAATTTGTCATTGATTTTCTCAGTTAAAGAAATACACAAGTCAGAATAATCCATGGCCAATTTTTCTTTTCCCAATAAAGCATATGTAAAAGCTATATAATAGATTGATCTCTGTAGGTTTCGGGTATTGGAAATATTTTTAGCATTCAAAAGCGCATCGAAATAAGATATTAATGCTTCCTTATTTTTATTTTCCCCCCGTAAGAATGTACCTATACTATAATAATTAAGAAAATTTGTTTCGCTGCCATAATTATGTTTTTCTGAAATACTATAGTGCCAATTCTTTAAACGCTGTAAAATTTCCAATTCTTCAAATAGTTCTTCTTTCTTATCACCAATATTATGATTAGGAAGATCAATAATTAGATATGTGTTGATAGCGTCAATATAGGCATAACAAACATTTGTCTCTATAATATTATTTGCCTTACTGAAATTGTAAGCCGCCTGTCTAAAATAATCTGAGGCTTTTAATTGTGCATCCCGTAAATCCATTGATATAAAGATGTCCGCAAGCCTTTCACAAATTAACCCTTGCTCTTTATATTTAGTTATAGAATCTTTACTCGAATTCTGTATGTCTTCTCTTGCCCAATAGTATGACCAAATAGCTATGTTATTGATATGATAATGCGCTGCAAAATTTCCAATAACTGCATAAGATTTCCCTCTCTCAAAAGGATCCGCAATCATATCTGCAATTTTCTGAGCACTTTTACAATAGGCATCTACATCTTTCCAATAAGTGTCATTTTGTATTTTTAACCTATCATATTCTAATGTCAGCCACACTTTCTCTCTTGACGCCGGTATTTTGGTTATTGTATCTAGAATTTTTTTAAGCTTTAAATTGATTATATTATTTAATATTTTATCAGATTCGAATTTTATTTTTTCGTAAATATTTTTTGTTCGCTCATTTTTTAGATATTCCGTATCCTCATTGATTTTCCATTTGCCAGATTGGACAAACGCATCAATATATTTTTTGAACTTAGGGAGCAAACTGTCAATATGAATTTTTTCTTTTCCATTATTGAATGCGTAATATTTTATAGAGTGGTTTTGATTGACAAAATAGTTTAATAAATCTTGTCGGATATCTTCTAGACGTCGATTTTCATTTGCAGGATCAACTCCTTTTGGAATAGTTTGAGAATGTTCTAAAGAATTTTTTATGGCTATGCTTCCATTCCTGCTATATTTCTTTTTTTGTGAGTAAGATTCGTTTACAAGAACGAATAAAGAGGCTATAAAAAATAATATCTTTTTAATCGGGATATTCATTAGCAGAAGTTCAGTAAGAATTCCAATTCTATATCTAATTAAAATTACCTAAACTCTGTAGTATTGCCCTATATTTTAAGAAATGATTTTATTGAATAGGAATGTCATAACAGCTATTCGTAGCATGCTCTTTGCAAATTTCTATGCAGTATAAAAGAAGAATATCAACGCTGTTTTGATGGTATTATATGACTATTTCACCCCAAAATCATAGACCTTCGGATTACCAGCATTTTGAACTATGGCCCCGGCATACATAAAGCAATATTCACCTGGCTCTAAAGAGTTCTCAAATGTAATTTGATATACTCCTTTGGCAAGCTTCTTTGATTGAAAGCTTTGCTTTTGCTTATCATCTATTCCTTGTACATAACCGGAATATGAATTAGCAGAACCGGTTATGATCTCCCTGTTATTATTTTTATTACTATTAAACTTCACTAATACAAATTCATTAGGGCTTGTTGCATTATCAAACCAGGAAGGCATTTGCTGATTTAAGTTTTTTTCAGCAGCAGTAAAGACAAAGTAAAATGTGGGTTTACGATTTGATATTTGAAGGTTTGCAGACTTACCACTCAATGACATTTTTTGTTTTGTTTTCGCCAATCCATAGGTTAATGCAGTTGCTAGAAAACTGCCCTGTTTCGATTGAGAGAATACGGAGGGGTCAAGTTCCTGAAAAGTTTTATCAGGAAGCTGATAATAAATACCTGAACCCTCTTTAAGAAGTTTATGAATGAGAGGATCATTATTTTCAACAATTGTAGTTGTAGTGGTTGGTTTAATGCCATTCATTTTATCAATCATAGCACTGATAACTTCATCATCAACTTTATTTTTCTTTAGCTCAAGAATAGATTTTGTATCAACTAAAAAAGAACAAGATGAATTTGCGATCATGCTTTTTTGTGTTGCTTTTCCAATACCGGCTTTGGTAAGGTCAATGATACTTTTATTTGTAAGCTGCTCTGTATCCTGCGCGAATACAGAGGTTGAGAAAATGCATAATAGAAATACAATAACTGATTTCATAAAATAAAAATTTAATAATTAGAGTTTGATATTTAGCCCAAAATTTACAGAAGCCACGCCATAACCAACTTCCAGAAATAACCCGACAGTTTTTGCAAGGCGATATCTTCCACCAACTAAAAAGGTATAAGCAAAACCACCCACTTTTACTTTACTACTTTCATCACTGATCTTTGCAATATTGTAACCAAGCATAGCACCGCCGTATGTGTCAAGAGAGGGCGTAACATCAAAATGATATAAACCACGAATACCGATTATAAAATGCGAGACGTCTATATTAAAGTTTGGGTCGTTAAGATGTGTTTTTGCATAAGCAATTGTTCCTCCAACACTCCATTCATCAGTAACTGCATGGTCGATGGTTGCACTCACCGGAGGAACGGTTAGTTTAGTATCAAACCCATCGCTTTTTAAAGCATTGTTGATAGTAGATAAAAAGCCAATTCCAAATTGCAGATCAGTTTGTCCTTTTTTAAAATTGTCATTTTGAGCATTGACTGTGATTGAATAAATCAAGGCAAGCAAAGAGAGAGCCCATGTTTTCATGTTTAAATTGTTTTGGTAATGAATAAATATTGATTAAGATTTTTTTACTCTTCTACGATTGTTCCTGAAACTGTTTTAGGTGTTGGAGATAAATAGTCTGTTACTGATATATTAGAAAAAGAAACAGTCAGCTTGCCTGAAGAAGAGACAGTGAGAATAACTTTATCGCCAACTTTTCCTGTCGATAGATATGCAGTAGGGCGAGTAGCATCATAAAGATTTCCTACTTGTATCACGCAATTGGTAGGGTTCGATGTTGCGGGTAGG
>JAYVEA010000033.1:0-6534 GCA_043749085.1 Chitinophagales bacterium | reverse complement strand
AACCCGGGTGTTTTTTCCAGTATCTCATATGCATTCGTAGAGCTTGCAGCCAGGTTCTCAGGATCAACAATTGTTTTATCATCTTCCTGGCGCATTATGGGCCGGGTTGTTGTAACCGTAACAGCTGCCAATGATTTGGAAGTAAATTCTGCAGTAAATGTAAAAACAGGATGATCAGTTTTTATGGTAATGCCTTTTTGAAAAGGAGCATAATTTACTGACGATATAGAAACAAGATATTGTTCATGTGCAAGATTAAATATTACCGTTCCGCTGCTATCTGATATTTTATGCCATGATTGTGTACTGTCTTTAACCGCAATTACAGAAACCGATGCAAAAGGTACGGGTTCTCTTTTAGCATTTATTATCCTTATGGTAACACTGGTTTGTTGCGCCGTAACGATACCCGGAAATAAGCAAAAAGAAATAGCAGGAATGGTAATAAAACAAAAATGTTTTAAAAGCGTAAAGATTAATTTCATGTATTACAGGGCTGATTTTTTTTAGAAAGAGTAAATGTAAATACCCTTATTTAAACGTAAAAAGGTTTAACAAGTTAGAGATGCAAAAGATTCAGCATTATTGTCAAGTTACGTATCCAATTTTAATAGGTTATCATAATTTTTTTTGATGTTGGAATTTTTGTATTACCCAAAGAGAAATACTAAGCCAGATAATACTTAGACAAAGACCTGCAATAACATCGCTGGCAAAATGTACATGTAAATACACCCTGCTTAAGGCGATACATGCAGCCAATAAAATAAAGATGACAGATAATATCCATTTCCACAAATCGCGAATGTTTGAATTCCATATTATATACGTAAGCAAGCCAAAAAATGTGAAAGATGAAAATGAATGGCCACTTGGATAACTATACCCGATAACATTTGATGTAAGCGGGTCTGTAGGACGGTGGCGGTGAAAGATATTCTTTAAGATATAAAGTAAAGCTATACTACTTAATCCTACAGCAGCAACACTGATAGATTCTACCTTGTTCCGTTTGTAAAATAAAAAGAAACCTGCAAGTAAAGTATAAGCCGGTAACAGGAATTTGGTTGATCCAAAAAAAGTAAAGATCAACATTACCCTGGTTGTGGCAGGTGAAATGTTTTGGGAAAGTATTTTGAAAACTGAATTATCAAATGAAGTTTGCTGTTCAATTACTATTTCATCAGTTATATACCAGAAAAGAAAAGCGGTTAACAAAAATAATACTATAGCCACTAACAATCCCAGCGTTATTTTCTTTGTCTTCTTTTTTATTATTTGTTGTGTTGGTTGATCCACTATTAATAAAAGCTATAGGTTACGCCAGGCAATAATTTTCCGTAAAATGGCTCAATATTAAATGAAAGATTTCCTTTTTTCCTTTGCCTCAGTGGTCTTTCCGGTTGTCTTATTTTCATATACCTGTGATAATTATCTACCACCTGTTTTCCACTTAAATAACCAAGTGCTGCACCAACTAAAATATCTGTAGGCCAATGTTTATCTTCGGTTAACCTGCTTATGCCCACTGCCGTTGCAAAACTGTACGCAAAAATGGGTATCCAGGGGTGATGCCTATACTCTAAAGCATATACGGTTGCTGCGGCAAAAACTGCTGTGGTATGTCCCGAAGGAAAAGAGGAGTTTGTAGATAGTCCCGAAGTTTGTGAAGGGAATTTATAAAAAGGACCGTGAAAAGTGGGATCATTTATGTTTGTTTGCGGATTGATATAATTTGGCCGCTGTCGTTTACTTAAGAACTTTAGAATACTTTCTATAGCACCTGCTGTAATGTATGCCTGGCTTGCAAGAAAGGCTGTTGATTTTATTTTTTCATTTTTAAAAACAAACCCGTAAGTGGTAAATCCTGCAAGTGTGATTACTTCATACACTCCTCCAAAGCTTGTTATAAAATTACTGGCAGATGAAATTGGTTTATTCCTGTCTGCCAGACCGGAAAAAAATTTACTCACAGATTCATCTGCAATCGCTACTCCTGCCGTAATCCCTGCAAACACTCCAATCTTGCCCAGGTCTTTTTTCTTTATATGAAAAGGGTAAGTAAATTGTTGTTTAAAATCATTCCCTAACAGGAGAAAATAATTATGTAATGTAAATTTTGTTGAATCGTTATAGGCACTGGAATTAGTGTTGTTGTTCTTTTTCTCGTCCTTGGTTTCTGTAATACGTAAACTATCAAGTTTTTTTACAAGTGTATCTTTTTGAGAGAAGCCAATTGCAGGAGCAAAAAACATTATTAATATGAATAACCTAAATCTTTGTTTCATCTGATTAGTTTTTTTTAATATTAGCAAGAAACATACCTTTTTTCTCAGGCAAAAAATTTCTCAGTTTTAAAAATGAAAATGATAAATAAAATGCTAATCCTTTTTTACTACCAAAACCTGGAAAGTGCCTGCAATCATTTTACGGCGGGCTTTAGGGTTCGCAGGGTCTGCAGGTTCAAACTCTGCTGCTGGTAAAAAAAGTGTATGTGTCTTTTGATCTATAGTGATAGTTCTTGCGCTTCTTTTTGTAGAAATTGTTTCCAGCACTTTAAATTCATTGGGCGATATCTCTTTGATAACAGTTATTGTGCCGTCGCCATTAGAAGTAAATATCAAATTATTTTTCTCATCAAATGCTACACCATCGCAGCCTTCGCCAATGGGCAGCTTATTAATGATCTTTCCATTGTTTGCATCCATTATTATTAAATGCTTAGAATCTGAACAGGTTGAAAATAATCTCCGATTTTTTTTATCCAATGCAATGCCTGTAGGGGCTTCGCCCGGTAACAATGACCAATGATTTTCAACTGTAAATCTTTTCATATTAATAACTGCGATCTCATTTTTATCCTCCAGGTTCACATATAATTTTCCTGCACCATCCGGTGTTCCTTCTTCAGGTTTGCCACCAACATTAATGGTAGAAATTACTGCATTGGTTACAGGATCTATTACAGAAAGGTTTTTACTTCTGCCATTATTAGTAATTATTTTTTTTGAAAATGGTTCGTAATAAATTGCATCAGGATTTTCGCCTGTAGCAATGTGAGTTAATACACGGTTTGTTTTCAGATCAAAAACAGTGACATTGTTTAAACTCCCGTTACTGGTATATCCCCTGTTAAGATCATTGTCAAAGGCAATTCCATGTACTCCTGTTGTATTGGGAATAAAACCAATAGAATCTCCTGTATTTTCATCAAGTATATTTACCTGTGTGCCATGCGAAACATATAATTTGCCATTGTTTACAGCAATGTAATCCCAGCCGCCGGGGCTTGCAATACGAAAAGTTTTTTCAATTTTATACCCGGTTTTATTTTGGGCATATGAATGGCTTAAAAATATAAAGCAAATTAATATAGAGGCTATAACCTTCATAAGTGTAAATTTATTTGGCTACAAATTACTTTTAAAATTTGAAGAAATTATGAAGTTCGGGAATTAGTTCTCTGTAATATTTTGGCAAATGATCTTTATTTTTTTAAAATACGATTAGCAATTTCTTTACCGGACTGCAGCGCTGCTTCAACTGTAGCATTACAATTTTTACAGAGAGCTTCTCCTGCAAAGAATAAAGTGTTGGATATGGGATTGCGTAAAATTTCTTTTGCTGCTGCTGATGTAGTACTATTATAAGAATATGCACCTTTGCTGAAAGGATCTGTGATCCAGTTTTTAATATGATGTGCTTTAAGATATTGCTGAAGTATTTCAATATTAATATCAAAGATTGATGAAAGAGATGTAAGCGCAGCTTGTAAAATAAAATCATCAGTAGCCATTGCAAATGCATTCGCCTTCGGCCCGGCAAGCCAGCCTGTAAGTATTGGTGTTTTATCCGGTAACAGCGTCCACCATGTAGGAATTTGTTCTTCAGAAAAAAGAAAGAACAGATCCTGGGCCTTCCTGCATTCGGCTGTTTCCCAAAATGCATGAGTGAATTCTAATCCAACTTTTATTACACCACCATAACCGATTTGTTTGGCTGCTTCTGTAATAGCAGGTAAAACAGGATCAAAATAAATGGCCGCATCATTTTCTTCTCCTGATAAAAATACAGGGGGAACAGTAATAATAATTTTATCCGACATGAAAGATTTATTCTCTTTAATTATAACCTCAACATCACCATCTTGCCATTTTATTTTTTTTACAATAGTATTAAAATGAATAATGCATTTATTTTGTAAGCAATTATCTTTTAAATATTCGAGCATTGGCTGATAACCTTCTTCAATTCTGTATTGTCCATCCTCTTCGGTTTCCCATACTTCCTTTAAAGCCAATGCGCTGAAATCATTTATGTCTGCTGCCTCATAGCCTTCTATGTATTGCTGCAGGGAGAGTTTCATGTTATTATATTTATCATCACGAAAATATTTTTTTAAAAATTCAGCAATACACACATCCCGGTCCAGCTCTTTTAATTTTTTCATTATTTGATCTGCATGCTCTATAAAATCTTCTCTCTTTATAAGTTCATTATTTTTTAATTGCCACAATTGCCCATCCGTTTTATAATATTTTATTCCCGCTTCCTTTAATAAATTCAGGGTGAGTGATAATTTACCATGAATAAATTCTGCGCCGCTTTCTACAGGTTTTGAAAAACCTTCTTTGGTAATTGTATTAACCCTTCCTCCAATACGGTTTCTTGCTTCAAGAATAACAACTTTCTTTTTTGCTTCAGAGAAAATTTTTGCTGCCATTAAGCCTGCCGCTCCTGCACCAATTATTATAACATCAATTTTTTTCATCTCGCAAATTTCAGCAATTGTTTTGCCAGAACATTTTCTCTTTATCTTCATGGCTTATAATTACTCGTATGAAAAGATCAATCTTTTTTCTTATTATTTTAATATCTCCATTTTCAAATCAATCAATTGCTCAAACTTCTGATACTTCTTTTTTCAATAGCATGAAATGGGGAATGATTGGTCCACACAGGGGTGGAAGAACAGTTGGCGCAGTTGGCATTCCACAACAGCCAAATGCTTTTTATTGCCGGATCCCCCAGGCTCAGCAATAACCGATCTTAATGCGTGTGATACATTAGCTGCCGCATTACAAACAAGCCCGAAAGGTGATAAGCAGCAAAGTTTTGAAAGCTTAAATAGTTCGCTGGTTTCTGTATTTACTATTTTACAGGGAGCAGATGTTACATTAACCTTACAGGCGATAGCCGCAGCAAAGGATTCAGACCGGTCATTTAAAAATTTAATGGCAAAATGGGCATTGGTAAAAAAGAGAATTCAAAATTGTTTGGGTGAAAAATAAAGCGTTAGATAACACAACCAAAACAAATAGTTGTTGAGTAAAGCTATTTCATGTAATCATTTTTTTTCCATGCCTGCACGCCTTTTTTTAATAATGCATTTAATTCTTTTTCATTTACCTGTTCGGGTTTTTTAAAATTAAAACAGGTTTTTCCTTTGAGAAATTTTATCAATACAGGAATACTATCTTTAAAATCATCGGTATGAAAATACAATGGGGAAAAATAAAAGCTTATCATTTCTTTGCGGGCAACAACTGATGAAAAGTACATGCCCGGAACGATTATTTTTTTGCTTCCATAGGGCACAGGCTTGTTTCCGATAAGTTCAAATACACCGGGTTTATCTTTTGATACCTGCATAGGCGGTGCCACATTTTTAAGGGCTGCTTTTATCTTATTAAATATCTCATCCCGTTCTGCAGTTGTAAAGGGCATTTATATTTTTCGATAAATCTATATTTTTTTATTAATTTTTCTATGAAGCTTTAGCAGAATATTATTTAGCAGCAAACATTTTTTGTTGTACTACTGCATCACGCCTATAAATATCGTCTCTAAAATTTAGCAAACCATTTTCATCAACCCATGCTGTATAGTAAGTAATAAAAACAGGTACAGGATTCTTAACTTTTACAAATTTTTCATTGCCGCTATTCATTGCTTCCATAATTTTTTCGGGAGGCCAATTACTATCATCTTTTAAAAGATATTCAGCCATTTTAACGGGATCGCTAAGCCTTATACAGCCATGACTGTAAGCACGTTTATCTTTGGAAAACAAGCTCTTAGCGGGTGTATCATGAAAATAAATATTAAAACTATTAGGAAATAAGAACTTTACTTTACCCAATGAATTTTTATCTCCGGGTAGTTGTCTTATAACAGGCAAGCCACCTTCATTTCCTGTAATCTCCATTTGCTGTGATGCAAGATAATCAGGATTGCTTGCCATGTGTGGTAATATCTCTTTTTTTACAATGCTTGGCGGCACATTCCAGTAAGGGCTAAAAACAATTGTACTTAGTTTACCGGTAAACATCATTGTATTATGTCCTTCTTTTCCTACAACAACATCCATGTCAAATACTTTATTTTTTCCATCAAAAAAATGCAGTACGAATTCAGGGATGTTTACAAGAATTAGTTTTCCATCAGGTTCCTGCGGCATCCATCGCATACGGTTCATGTTTATCAGTATCTGCTCAATTCTTTGTGGAACCGGAACATTAAGATCTTTAAGTA